>CAZEPA010000032.1:0-15679 GCA_964513955.1 uncultured Anaerolineae bacterium
CCCCAGTAGCGTTTGACGATGTAGAAATTGCGCTCGATAAAGGCATAGCTGGCCTTCACTTCAAAAGCTAATGTACTCATAAGATTCCTCTTCAATCCGTTCACTCGCTGCACCGAGTGAGGCCTTGGTTGCCAAGACGCTCACGGCCCCGATGTCGAAAACCGTGTGGGCGGCGCGTCTTTAACCCCACTGCGTCGCGTGAGTCTGTGTCACGGCGCGGCCATCTGCCATTCCTCGCGCAGGATGCCCATGAAGATGTGATCCCAGCGCGCGCCTTCGCGCAGCATGGCTTCGCGACCAATCCCTTCGATGACGAAACCAGTCTTGGCATACGAGCGGAGGCCGCGTGTGTTGTAGGCAAACACGTTGAGCGTCAACCGCTGCAAATTCAACTCTGTAAACGCATAGCGCTGCAGAATGCGCATGGCATCGCTGCCAAAACCTTGCCCCCAACAACTGGTATCGCCGATTCCAATCGCCACCCAGCCGTTGCCGTGCGTCCATTGGATGCCGTTCACGCTGATGAAGCCAATCGGGCGATCATCATCCAGGCGATGAATCATGAACCAGTATTCGTCCAGAATGGAGCGCTGCCCATCGCGCGTTTGATCTTTCACCAATTCCTCCCTGATGGCATTGCCCAACCAGGGACGCACCGGGTCGGCGTCTAGCAGCCGCCGATACTCGACGTGGCGCGACCAGGCTGCAAAAAGGGGCGCAACCACTTCCGGGGTGGTGGCGCCCAAGCGCACCTTGTCGCCTTCGAAGAGGCGTTCGGTGCGCAGCGCGGTCAGCCGAGGCGCATCCCCGGCTGGCGGGACTATGCGCGCCACACCGCCTATATCGGGTTGCCCGCTGCGCCACTCATCAGCCAGCAAACCATAGAGCAGCAGATCGCTCGACCGGCCGCGACGGTTGAGCGCGCGGCGCTGACGAACATCGAGACTGAAGGCCGCCTGCGTCAGCAGCCGCCGCGCGGCCACGTTGTCCTCCGGCGTCAACGCCATCAGTCGGTGCAGATTCAGTTCTGCAAAAGCATAATGCAGCAGCAGGCGCAGCGCTTCGCGCCCATAGCCGCGACCACGGTCGGCCGCGTCGCCAATACCCAATTGCAGCGCCGCCCCCTGCTGTGACCATGCCACCCAGAAGATCTTGGCAAAGCCCACCAACCGATCATCCGCGCGGGCCCGAATGGCAAACAAGAATTCCCGATCACCCTGCTTGCGCGACTCTTCATACTTTTGCCTGATCTGTCCTGAGGTCATCGGATAGGCTGGCTCGAACCCCAACAGGTGTAGATACTCGGCATTCTCCGTCCAGCGCGCTTCAATCTCCGCGTCCTGGTCTGGATCAGGCACCGCCAGGTAGATCTGCTCGCTTTCAAAAAGTTCAGTCTTCACGGTCCATTTCTCCTTTCGTTCTCCGCATCGCTGAGGCTGACTTCATTGACGCTCGTCGTCAACGTTTCCCATGGCGAACGCGGCCCAGGGGCGACGGCAAGAGGCGAAATCCCTGGCGTCGGGCCTGCGCGATCGGACGGTGTCCCGCTGGTCGCGCAGGCGCCCCACAATTTCATGATGACATCCCCTTCACAAGGTGATGATGACAAACAAACACTGCAAAACAGCGTGGACATCATGCCACTTGATCCTCTGTCACCAACTGCTTGCCGGTCAACTGCAAGAACACTTCTTCCAGGCTGGGCAGATGGCCATTCGGTTGCGGAATCCTCTGTTTAAGTTGAGCCGGTGTGTCCAGGGCCACGATGTTGCCGCCGTCAATGATGGCAATGCGGTCGCACAGCGCGTCCGCTTCCATCATATCATGCGTGGTCAACAGAATCGTGGCGTCGTGCGTATCCCGCAGTTCACGCACGAAAGCCTGCACCTCCCGCTTGGAACGAGGGTCAAGGCCGGTGGTCGGCTCATCCAACAGCAGCAAGATCGGGTGCGTCAGGAAGGCCCGCGCAATCGCCACCTTCTGCTGCATACCACGCGACATCTCTTCCATCGGCTGGAAGATGGCCTTTTCCTCCAAACCCAGGCGCAGCAGAATGCTCTTAGCCTGGGCGCGGGCTTCGCTGGCCGCCACCCCGTAGAGGCGCGCGCCGTAGAGCAGATTCTCCATGGGCGAGAGCTTCTTGAAGAAGCTGGCCTCTACGGAGACCCGGTTGAGCAGGCGTTGGGCCGCCATCGCGTCCTTGACGACATCATGGCCAAAGACCTTGACCTGGCCGCCGTCGGGGATCAGCAGGGTCGCAATCAAACGAATCAGGGTTGACTTTCCGCTGCCATTTGGCCCCAGCACGCCAAAGATTTCTCCCCGTTGGACGCTGAAGCTCACGCGGTTGACTGCCACCGTCTGCTTTGGTTTCTCGTTTTGATGCCCGTTGACTGCAACCTGACCGTTGGTGCGTTTCCCAAACGGGAGTGCAAAACCACGGCCTTGTTTGCCAAACGTCTTCAGGGCATCTTCAACCTGCAAAGCTAGCTCGAAACTCATAGTTCCTCCTCGAATCAAACAAACCGTAAATGACAGCTCCTGGCTCGAGCACAATTTGGCTCGGCAGCCGGTGTTGTCAGCGTCCATGGGGCAAGTCGCCCCGTAAAATTGCCAACAAAAAAGCCGTGGGACCAACCCCACGGCCTGTCAGCGCCGATGCGCAGGCATCAGCAAACAAAAAGCCGTGGAGCGAAACGTTCGCCCACGGCTTGGAAAAGCATAACACCAGGAAAGCGTTATGTCAACCCAACAATGGGCACACGTCGAGCGCGCAGAACCATGTCGCCACCAGTGGTGACACGGACACGATAGACGACCGTGCGAACGATGCTCATGCGAACCATCAACGTGCGCTTCCCCTTTCGTGAAGATGACTGCTTTCAAGAGTTTACTGTTTTGTCTGACAAAACAGTAAGGAAGATTCTAGCATACGCCCTGCTTGTTGTCAAAACTATAGGTGTCGAAAATAATAGCCAACGAGCAGGTTCAGCCCAACCGCTAAACTCCGTCACGCAAACCCGCTGCGTTGCGCCGCCGCCAGCCTACAGGCGGTGAAAACTCATTCTTGATTGCGAACAATCAACACACGCGGTTCCGTCATTGTCTGGTCTCGCCAAAAGGAAGCCCAGGCCTTGCGCCGCGTGCACATTCCCCGCCAGGCCTCGTCCCACCGATGATGGAGTGAACCAGGCGACCTGCTGCGGTCGCCTCATTATGCATTGCAGTTTGCAGGAGAATACGATCATGTTAAACCTACGCGCTCTTGGGAATTATCGGGTTGGGCTTGCGTGCTTGCTGGTGGCTTTGCTGGCGACAGCCTTGCTGGCTGTCCAGGCAGGGCCAGCCATAGCCTCCACGCGGGTGATTTCTTCAGCCCCTGCGCAAGGCGATCCAGAAACGCCCATTCACACCAAGTTATCCATCCAGGCGCCTGCTGGGCTTGGCCAGCCGGCCACGCTGACCTGTCAGGTATCCAGCACGCAGGACGCGCCGGGCGCCACGGCCCAGATTGAGCTGCCAGATAACGTGGCGCTGCGCAGCGGTAGCCTGACCTGGCAAGGCGATCTGGCAGCCAATCAGCCGGTTGAGGTGGCCGTCACGGTCGTCTTCACGGCGCCGGGCGATACCACCATTCAATGCCGCGCGTTGCGCATGTTGGACGCCAAGAACAGTTGGGGCGATCTGACTGCGCTCTATCTTTCCGCCAGCGCCTCCGAGATTAAGGAAGGCTTTGCGCCGATTCCGCTGGCCGAGCGCGTGCACAACGGCGGCCTGCAGCGCGCGGGCGATGGCAGCCTTTTGACAGACGCGCCGGCCTCGTATCCAGACCCCAACCGGATCGTCGCGCCGCCGCCCGCGCACAATCCAATACCGCCGCCCGCCGCACCCGAGACGCCCAGCGCGCCGGCGCCCTCGCCCAATCCCAAAGATCAACCCCAGTCGCCGCCTGCGCCCGCGGCGCCGCCCGTTCTGCCCGCCGAACCAGCCAATCCGGCCGCAGTTCCAAACGCCTTGACCGTAACCGGCAATTGGTCGTATTATGATCGCAACGACAACTACGTCGGCGCGCTGGAGTTCCTGGTCGAATTGGTGCGCGGCGACAACTACGGCCACCTGGCGTGGTGCTTCACCGATCTGGGCGGCACCTACTCGTGTGGGCCAGTCGCGAATCCCGGCGGCGTCGGCGTGCGCACGGTGCTGCACTCCTGGACAAACTATAATCCCAACGGCGACATCCTGACCGTCGTGAATCCTGACTGGGGCACCACCAATGCCATCGGCAACAGCTTCAGCACGCAAACCGGCGTTGTCGTGTTCAGCGATGGTACGCACGACATCGGCGCCTGGTATGTTTTCAACAACGACGCCTACGAGCGAGCCTACTGGACGCAGCGTGACCTGAACGAAACGTGGCGCTTTGTGCTGTTCAACGGCGGCATTTCAGGAGGCACCTCCGGCCCGACGATCGTGCAGTGGAAACTTTCCAGCACCGACGGCACCTACTACAACCCCGGCGGCAACGTACACCTGATGGGCGTTGATCCGTTGTCACCCCTGGGCGTGGTCGCCAAGCATGAGTACGGCCACAATATCATGTACAACATCTACGGCAACTACATGCCGCCCAATCCCAACTGTAATCCGCACACGATCCAGGCTGCCCTCAGCGCCGGCTGCGGCTGGACCGAAGGCTGGACCGAATTCTTGACGTCGGCCGTCAACAACAGCCCCACGTTCTACTGGCCGAGCGGCGCCAGTCTCGACCTGGAATCACCGACCTGGGGCACGTTTGGGTGGGACAACGGCGATTGGCCGGAAGGTCGCGTCGCCGGCGCGCTGTGGGACATCTACGACAACGCCAACGACGGCGACGACACGTATACAGATGGCAACTTTGTCAACCTATGGGACGTTTCGTACTATGCCAATGACAACGTGATGAGCGACTTCTGGTATGATTGGCGGGCGCGCGGCCACAGCAACGTGAGCTGGGGACCAATCATGGATCTCTACCAGAACACGATCAACTATCGCAGCGGACCGGCCAACGACGACTTCGCCAACGCCCAGAACATTGCCAGTGTGCCGTTCTCCATGAGCGGGCTGAACACCACCGGGGCGACGACGCAGGGCAACGACCCCCCGACCACGTGCGCGTCGAGCTCGTATCCCAGGCAATCGCGCAGCGTCTGGTATGCGTACACGCCGCCGATCACCGGCAACTACAACATCAACACGATCGGCAGCAACCATGACACCGTGGTGGCGGTTTGGGCCGGCTCATGGGGTTTCCTCGCCAGCCAGGGCTGCGACGATGATGCTGGCGGCAACTTCACGTCGTCGCTTAATGTCACGCTGTACGGCGGCACGACCTACTATATTGAGGCTATGTCGTACGGCAACAGTAACGGCGGCTTGCTCAACCTGGCGATGACCCTGTTACCGCCGCCCAATGACAACTTTGGCGCTGCCTTTTCCGCCTACGATGGCTACGCGGATTATGAGAACACGACCAACGCCACGACCCCGAACGACGATCCATCCTTTGTCTGCGGTATCTACTTCAACGGCCAGGGATCGCACAGCGTCTGGTACACGATCAACTCGCCTTACAACCGCGTGCTGACGGCCAACACCTTGACCAGCGCGTATGACACCGTGCTGGGGGTCTTCACCGGCAGCCAGGGTGCGCTCAACCTGGTAGCCTGCAACGACGACATTGGCGGCGGAAACCTGCAATCGCAGACGCAGGTAGCTTTGCTGGCCGGCGTGACCTACTCCATCGAAGCGCTGGGCTACGGCTCAGGCAGCGGCGCGCTGAACTTCGCGACCAGCCTCGGCCCCATTTGCCCTGACTTTGTGGGGCCAGCCGGCGTCGGCGTCGAAGACATCGCTGTGATCTCTAGTTTGTGGGGACAGGCCGCCAGTGCGCCGTACGATTACGATGGCGATGGGATCATCACCATTTACGACATCATGCAGGTGACGGCGATGTGGGGTCAGAACTGCCTGGCGGTAAACAGTCCGCCCGAAGCGCCGGTGGATCCCAGCCTGAAGTAATCACGCCGTGAATGAGACGCATTTCACGGCGCCGAGCGCCAAGAGTCGACAGATTCGTGCCTTGAGCGGCTCGACTCTCGTAAACGACGTAACGCCTACGTGAATCTCACCGCCGCAACCCAACGCCTGGCCCAGCCACATCGAGCGGACCAGGCGTTGGGCGGCGAGAAGGACATGCCATACGCATGCTCAAAATTGGTCTCAGCTTGCTGACCAGCGCGCTGATTCTGGTTGGTTGCAGCCAGCCGTCAGCCAACCAGACGCCGCCGTCCACGGCCCGCGCGCCTACGCCGATCTACGGCCGTTCCGCCGGTGAAGTCAGCACACCAATCCGCGTGTTGTTGATTCTTGCCCAGGCGCCGCGCCTGGATCAAGCGGTGGACGTGACTTTGGTCGTCAGTTCGACCGTGGATGCGCCAAGCACTACCGCCGAGATCGTGCTGCCGCCCGGCGCGCTGGCAACTGCGGGCGCGCTGACCTGGAAAGGCGACCTGCACGCGCAGCAGCCCCAGGCGCTGCAGGCGACGATTAAGTTTGTGCAAGAGGGAAACTGGACGCTGGCGGGCAAAGCCCTGGCTGCGGCCGGGGGGCGCGATGTATGGGGCGACATGGCCGTCATCTACCTGCACGTCACCCGCGCAGCCGGACAGGTGGGATTTCCACCTGAGCCCAATGCCCCACACGACGCCGGTCAGCCGGCGCCGCCGGCGGGGACCTCAATCACACCCTGAGGCATCGGGTTTGCCGTTGTTCCAGGCGATGGCGCCGCGGTGAGGTAGGGTTTGGCGCCAGGGTGAATGAAGGGTGCACCTGCTGCCAACTCTTCCCTTGACGGAGCGAGACTTGTGGGTCATCACAAGCCCTGTTCTGGCTCGGTCAATCTATCCTCGATGGTCAGCGTCGTTTTTCCGGTCTCGCGCAGCAGCATTTCTACGGTCAGCGCGTGTGATCCCGCAGTCAGAGGCTGACCGACGCCGATCAAGGTAATGTCCGCGTTGATGGGCCAATCGAAAGGGAATTCCGGCGTGACTCTTTCGACAGGACGAGTGCTCTTGCGCGTGTGCAGCAGAAGATTATCGCCTTCATACACCCGGCTGTTCACCGTCAATGGGCCGAGTCCCAGGATGGTGCTCGGCGCCAGGCGGTTGCGCAGCTTGAATTCAAAGCCGTCATGGCGGTTGCGCAGACTGCCTTGCAGATAGAGGCGACGTAACAAAGCGGGTGGTATGGGCATAGGCCTTTCTCTGGAGCCTGCCTGGAATGATCAGACGACTGCGCCGCCATCCACGTGCAGAACATGACCGGTGATATAAGCGGCTTCGTCCGAAGCTAAAAAGACATAGGCATGGGCAATGTCCTCGGGTCGGCCCAGGCGACGCAGCGAGATTTTGGCCTTCAATTCCTCCATCACCTTGTCCGGGATGTCGGCCAGCATCTCGGTGCTGATGAAGCCAGGCGCAACGGCATTGACGCGCACGCCCTTGGGGCCTAATTCTCGCGCCCACACCTTGGTCATGCCGATGACGCCCGCCTTACTGGCGACGTAATTCGTCTGGCCGTAGTTGCCGTAGACGCCCACGACCGACGACGCGTTGAGGATCACGCCGCTTCCCTGCGCCGCCAGCAGCGGCGCTACCGCCTGCGTGCAGTTGAAGACACCCTTCAAGTTGACATTGATGACGAAATCGAAATCCTGCTCAGTCATTTTCAGCAGGCCCCGGTCGCGCAAGACGCCGGCGTTGTTGACCAGCACATCAATCCGTCCAAAGTGCGCCTGCGCCGCCTGCACCAGTGCGTCCACGCTGGCGCGATCGGTCACGTTGACCTGCACGAACAGGGCACGACCGCCCGCGGCGCGGATATCGGCAGCGGTTTGTTCGCCGCCGGCCGCGTCCATATCGCACACGATGACCTGCGCGCCTTCAGCGGCGAAGGCCAGGGCTGTGGCGCGACCGATGCCGCGCGCCGAACCGGTAATTATCGCAACTCTATCCTGTAAACGCATAGCTGTCTCCTGGTTTTCCCCGCGACGCGGGTGCGCGCGCGTCGTGAGCCGGCGCCGGGGTGATCTCTCTGGCGCTTGGTTAGGATGCCAGTTCCAGGCTGAGCGCGATGGCCTCGCCGCCGCCCAGGCACAGGGTGGCCAAGCCAGTTTGTTTGCCATGCTGCCGTAAGGCATGAATGAGCGTCACCACGATGCGCGCGCCGCTGGCGCCGATCGGGTGGCCCAGGGCAATCGCGCCGCCGTTGACATTGACCTGCGCCCAGTCCCAGCCCAGCTCGTAACCATCGGCCAGGACTTGGGCAGCAAAGGCTTCATTGATCTCAATGAGATCATAGTCGGCCAGACTGGTATGGGTGACGTCGAGCAGGCGGCGCACGGCATAAATCGGCGCCGTGAAGAGGGTCAGCGGCTTGACTGCGGCCTGCGCGTAGCCTGTGATGCGCGCCAGGGGCGTCAAGCCTAATTCACGTACGCGGGCCCCGCTCATCACCACGAGAGCCGCCGCGCCATCGTTCAACCCGGGCGCGTTGCCCGCGGTGATCGTACCGCCCTCTGCAAAGGCCGGGCGCAAGCGGGTCAACGCCTCCATGGTGCTGTCACGTCGCGGGGTCTCATCCGCTTTGAACATCAAGGGCGGCCCTTTGCGCTGCGGAATTTCCACAGGCACAATTTCGGCGTCAAAATGGCCGGCTTCCTGCGCGGCCAATGCCTTTTCGTGACTGAGAGAGGCGAACTCATCCTGTTCAAAGCGACTAATCCCAAACTCGCGCGCCACCCATTCCGCGGAATTGCCCATGTGATGGTGCTCAATGGCACACCACAGGCCATCATGCACCACGGCGTCAACCAACTCGGCATTGCCCAGGCGATAGCCAGTGCGCGCTTGGGGCAGCAGGTACGGCGCCATATTCATGCTTTCCATGCCGCCGCACACAAACGTGTGTCCATCGCCGGCGCGGATGGCGTTCGCCGCCAGAATAATGGCCTTGAGACCAGACCCGCAAACCTTGTTGACCGTTGTGGCGCCAATCGTTTCGGGGATGCCGGCCTGGATGGCGGCCTGGCGCGCCGGCGCTTGGCCCGCGCCCGCCTGCACCACATGGCCCATGAAAACTTCATCTATACTGTTGGGATCAATGCCGGCGCGCGCCACCGCGGCGCGCAGAACAACGCTGCCCAAGACCGTGGCCGGCACATCTTTGAGGGTGCCTTGAAAACGCCCCATCGGAGTTCGAACCGCGCTGACGAGATAAACTTCTTGTTGGTCTGCCATAGACGCCTTTCCATGCCTGGTTGAGGTCAACAAATGGCCGCCGATCAGTTACAGCGTGGCGGCAAACGCGCGCAATTGCTCACCGGCTGCACCGACAATCGGGGGGCCGTGACCCACACAGAGCACATCTACATCGAGTTTCGCTAATCGCCGGATTGATTCAACCGCCAAGACGGCGCTTGGCGTCAGGAAGCCGATCGGGGGAGTGAGACGCCCGCCGAGGTGCCCCAGGGCATCCGCGGCGATCAAGATTTTGCGCTCTGGGTGATAGAGCGCGATTTGACCGGGCGCGTGACCAGGTGCGTGCACCACCTGAAATCCCTCCGGCAGCATTTGCCGATCCAGCACCATGTCATCCACCGCGGTCGGTCGGTAGACAAAGATGACGCGGTCCATGAGTCGAAACAACGGCGTCATGGCGTAACCCAGGGGCGATTTGGCCAGGGCGCGCCTGCGCTGACCGCTCACCCCAGGCGCCTCGGCCGCATGGGCAATGACCTTCGCGCCGGTGGCCGCATGAATCTGGGCCAGACCGCCGACATGATCAAAGTCGGCATGGGTGACGATGATACGGCTGACGTCGCTCGGCCCATGCCCGGCATCGCCCAACGCCTTGAGGATCGTAAAGGCGTCCCACGGCATCCCGGTATCAATCAGGGTCAGGCCATCCGGGCGCTGCCAGAGGTACACATTGACCCCGCGTACCTCGTTGACGAGCCACAGGTTGGGCACGATCTCCTGCATACCGTCACAGGCCTCCCATGTGGAAGCGATCCTGGTAGAGTTTCATGGCGCGCAGGATTTCGGCTTTGGCGACTTCGGCGTTTTCCCAACCGATCGGCTTGGTGCGCATGCCTTCCAGGTCCTTGTAGACTTCGAAGAAGTGCGCGACTTCGGCCAGGTAGTGCTTGGGAATATCGGTGATGTCGTGATAGTCGGCAAAGATCGGGTCACGCGCGGGAACGGCCAGAATCTTATCATCGGCCACGCCTTTGTCCAACATGCGGAAAACCCCAATCGGTCGCGCCTCGATGATGCAGCCAGGGAAAGTCGGCTCGTTGATCATCACCAGGATGTCCAGCGGATCACCGTCATCGTAAAACGTCTGCGGAATCAAGCCATAGTCGCCCGGGTAGTAGAGTGAGGAGTAGAGCACGCGGTCCAGCTTGAGGACGCCAAACTCCTTATTGTATTCGAACTTATTCCGGCTGCCTTTGGGGATTTCCACGAGCGTATAGACAATCTCGGGAGAATTCGGCCCACTGCGCAGTTCGCGCCACAGATTCATCATATCGTTCTTTTTCCTCGTTCACAGACCAGATGTCATGCGTTGAGTTCAACGCTGTCTAAAATGCCAACCACCACTGAAATGATAGGCGCATCGGCAATGCCAGTGATCTGGCGCGCGCCGCTGCCTTCGCGCAGGACAAGAACCGTATCGCCAATACCCGCTTGCGCATGATCGAGCGCCACAAAATCAGCGTCCGGTTTGTCCCCAGGCAGATGCAGCGGCTGTACGATCAGCAGCTTGTAGCCGGTATAGGCCGGATGTTTGATCGTTGACACCAGCGTGCCGATGACTTTGGCAATAATCATAGGTTCAGGTCGGAGATCAGAGATCGGCCACTGTTATGCGTTTTGTACGCTGCCCATTTCATGTCAGTTCAAGCGCCAAATCGTCGTCCACTTCGATGGTCTCGACGATGCCAACCACGGCCAGATCAATCGGCAGCATGGCGGTGGTGGTGTAGGCCAGCATGGCTTCGCGCGAGCGCATCAAGCAGACGATGTCGTTCAGCCCGGCGCTCAAGCGCGGGGTATCTACGGCTACCTGCAGGGCGCCGCGCGGTCGCAGATGCTTGTCAAGCGGCTGCACCACCAACAGCTTCGCGCCTTCCAAGCCCGCATATTTTTGTGTCGCCACGGCTGTGCCAACAATTTTACCCAGGATCACGCGCGGCCCTGTCCCCTCGCCATCAAAATCCCGGTATCACCCGATTTCTGATGCTCACTTGCCCTTGAGCTGGCTAATTACATCCACGGCGGCTGCTTTCGCCGCCATGATCTCCGCCTCTGTGCCGGACATCCACATGCGCCCATAGCGGCCGACAGACGAAATGTGCACCAACTTGATATTGGCGGCCTTCTCGGCTTCGTTCGCGGCCAGGTTGATGTAGGCCGCGGGCGCGACTTCCAGCACCAGCATCGTTTCGCCCGCGACAATCATGGCGCCGCGACGAAAACGGTTGAGTAGCTGCGCCTGGTATGAGTCCACGTTGGTGATCACCTGCACCGACGCCACTTCCGGCTTCACCCGGTCTTCCTCGCGCAAACCGAGCCGCTGCAAAACGATGCGGCCAGCCTCGATTACCTCGGCTTGCGCCAGTGAGTGCACCTCGAACATGCCAAATTCGCGCTCGACGATCTGTGCGCCCGGTTTGGCGTCAGTGCTCTTGACGGCAATATCCACCACGCGAAAGACTTCATTGCCGGGCGCCATCTCGACGTAGAGCGAAGCCATGCCCTCCACGGGCAGGTCGCCTTGCGTGATGGTGCCGACAAAGGCCGCGTACTGGGGCTGCATGCGGTCGAGAAAACAGTACGCTCGTAACGAGAATTCATCGGCCATAATCGCTCCCAAGCATGAGGAAAAAATTACGCTCCCACAAAGAAAACCTTGACCCAGGTTGGCGTCGTCAGCTGCAAGGGTACCTGAGCCGGCAACAGCACGGCATCACCCGCAAAGATGCGCCACGTCTCGCCTTGTGCGGCGATCTCCAGCACGCCTTCGATAACGACGTAGATTTCGGCCTGCGCCAGGGTCATCGCGCGCGTGCCCGCGCGCCAGCTGCAAAAGCCTGCGCGCCACGGACTGCCTTCCGCCGCGCCGATGGCGTTCTGCTGACGCAAATCGAGGGCCGGCGCAGCGCCCGACGCCAGGGGGGCCGGTTCATCCGCGCGCCCGCTGATGACCCTGACCCGCTGCTGGTCGGCGGACGGCGCGGCGACGGCAGCCTGGCCGATGCGCTGCAGCACGGCGCTGACGATGCGCGCCACCAGGTCATCGGTTGGGACCGGCGGCGCGGCGGCCGCCGGTTTTTCCCACCGTGCCCCACGCAGCAGCGTCTCGCGCTTGCCCGCCGCCGACCAGACAGGCGTCGCCTCGTGGTTGATCAGCCGCAGGCCCAGCTCATGCGCTGCGTCGAGCGCCAGCGCGGTCAGGACATCGCGCGCTTCCAACACCAGCTCGGTGCGGCCCTCTTCTTTGACCAGGCGCCGAATGTCCGCTTCTGTGAAGAATCGTCGTGCCATGATGGTGGCGACGCCGCCCGACTCAGGCCGCGTCTTCCCCAGCCTTGGGCAGGATCATCTCCACGTCGCCATGCGGCCGCGGGATGACATGGACGCTGACCAGCTCACCCACGCGCTGCGCGGCCGCGGCGCCGGCGTCGGTCGCTGCCTTGACTGCGCCCACATCGCCGCGCACCATCACCGTGACGTAGCCGCCGCCGATGATTTCCTTACCGATCAGGCGCACATTGGCCGCCTTGACCATGGCGTCGGCCGCCTCAATCGCGCCGACCAGGCCCTTGGTCTCGATCATCCCCAGGGCAATCATTTGAATACTTGCCATACTCGTTGATCCTTTCTTACTGATTAAGATAACCCGAATAGGGTTTTAGCGCAAAGGCAGGATACGTGCTCGCGTGGTACTTTCGTCTACGACGACCAAGGCACCCTGTTCCAGGAGCAGTTGATATTGTTGCAGCGCTGCCAGCACAATCCGACCGAGATGGTCCGGCAGGACATCTTGAGCGCGCACTTGAATAACGCTGGGTCCCGCGGCTTTGGTCAAAGCCAGGAGAGACCCAAAGTCCAAATCGTGCGTAAAGACAACGAAACCACGGGCTAATGCCCACTCCATGAGCGTGCGATCAGTTGCCCTGGCGTCCCCGACCGTCGCCCAGTGTACGGCATGAAACTGGTGAAGCTCAAACCAGTGAATCCAATCTGGTGACAAATTCATGTCCACCAGAACTTGTAGACTCATGCCACCACCAATGCAACTTCGAGCTCTTCTACCCGCCAGGCAGCATAGGCCAACGCTTGTCGGACGTCTTCTGCCTCCAGATATGGATATGCTCTTATGATATCCGACGTCGAGTAGCCCGCAGCTAACAATCCGAGAATCGTCCCGACAGTAACCCGCATTCCACGAATGCAGGGTTTTCCTCCCATTACCTCTGGGCTACGCGTGATGCGTGTCTGCTGCATAGTTTCCTAGCCTCTTCGTTAGCCCGATGTCATGAGGGCCTGATCTCGCCCAGCACGCGCCGCACGATCTGTTCAATCTCAGTCGCGGAGATCGCTCCCTGCGCTGCAGCGCTGACGGCGGGCGCCGCGCTGACCCCGGCCAACGGCTGCACACCGGGCGCCAGGGAGCTGGCCAGCGAGGGCGGCGCGGCGCGTTCATAAGCCAGGCGCTTGATGTTGAGCAGGTGATGGACGGTGATGTTATCACTGACCGCGGCGCCGCCAATGCCGCCAGGCGCGAGAGTCATCGAAGGCATAACGCCGGTCGTCGCGCCGATTGCACCCAGCGAGCCCCAGGTGTTGACGACGATGCGGAAGGCTGGCTTTTCGATGCCAAAGGCCAGGATCACCTCTTCGTTGCGCGCATGAACGACCAGCGAGTGTCCGTCGCCGCCATACTTGAGCAGCTCGATGCAGCGCTCACAGCCGGCGTGCCAATCGTCCACCTCGTACCAGCCCAACACCGTAGTCAGTTTTTCCGCGCTCAAAGGCTCATCCGGGCCAACTTTGGACAGCCGCGCCACCAGGATGCGCGCCCAGGCCGGCACGCTGATCTTGGCCATGGCCGCCAACTGCTGCGGGGTCTTGCCCACCGTCTTGGGGTTGATGAGCTGCCCGCCGCTGAACAAGGTGCGGCCGAGCGCGGCGGCCTGCTCGTCGTTGACAAAATAGGCGCCGTTGCGTTCCATCTCCGCTTTGAGCTGCGCCGCAATCGGCTTATCGGCGACCACGGCCTGCTCGGTCGCGCAAATGACCGAGCAGTCAAACGATTTGGAGTTGACGATGTCCCACGCCGCCTTGACCACGTCCGCGCTGCGATCTACGTAGACCGGCACATTCCCCGGCCCGACGCCCAGGGCCGGCTTGCCCACGCTGTGCGCAGCCTTGACCATCGCAGAGCCGCCGGTTGCCACGATCATGCTCACCGCGTAGTGACGGATCAGTTCCTGCGAGCCGGGCAGCGTGATGTACTGCATACAACTGACCAGGCCTTTGGGCATCCCCGCGGCTTCGCCGGCTTCCACCATGACGCGGGTGGTCTCGTAGCTGCACGCTTTGGCTGACGGATGCGGCGCGACAATGATGCCGTTGCGCGCCTTCACCGCAATCAAGATCTTGAACATGGCGGTGGAGGTCGGGTTGGTGCTGGGCGTCAGCGCAGCCACCACGCCCACCGGCCAGCCGATCTCCACGATCTTGCGCGCGTCGTCGCGACGCAGCACGCCCACCGTCGGCACATCCTTGATGGATTCCCAGACTGTGCGGCTGCCAAATTGATTCTTGACCGTCTTGTGGTCGGGAACGCCGTAGCCGGTCTCTTCATACGCCAGGCGACCGAGGCGCGCGGCTTCGCGGTAGGCAGCATCGGCCATGGCCTGGCAGATACGATCTACCTGCGCCTGCGAGAAGTGGAAAAAAGCGCGCTGCGCTTCACGCGCGGCGGTTGCCAGCCGTCGGGCTTCTTGAATAGATTTCAGGTCAAGATCGAATTCTTCAGCCATGGCGTGCCTCTCAATTCTTGACGTAGGTCAACGCGCCCTCGACTTCGAGCGAGTCGAGGATCGCCATGATGACCGCATCCACCGGTTTGTTGTTGGTGATAGTGGTCTGCCGCGCCGAGCTGCCGCTGGCAATCAGCACCAACTCACCTTCGCCGGCTCCCACCGCATCAATGGCGACGAGCGGCTTGCCGATCAGTTCGTTGGCGGGCGTCACTTCACGCACCACCAGCAGTTTCAGCCCCTTGAGCTTTTCATCTTTGACGGTGGCTACTGCTGAGCCTACCACCCGTGCAATCATCATAGCGGTGTTTTCCTGGATTCCTAAAGATGCCGCAGGCGACAGCGCGGATTGTTCATGATCTCATCCAGCGCATGACGATCTAGCTGCAGCGCATGGGCCAACGACGTGATCGTGGCAAAATCAGCGCGCGTCAGTTTGCTCAGCGCGGTTTGCTCGTCGGGCATCAAGCGATGACCAGTCACGGTCTTGACCGGATCAGCCAACAGCTTGGCCTGGCAGTC
>CAZEPA010000033.1:0-13468 GCA_964513955.1 uncultured Anaerolineae bacterium
TGGTCAGCAAGTACATCGGTGAAACCGAGAAGAACCTGGACCGCATTTTCCGCGCAGCCGAGGATGCGAATGCGGTGCTCTTCTTTGATGAGGCGGATGCGCTCTTTGGCAAGCGCTCCGAGGTGCGAGATTCCCACGACCGTTACGCCAACCTGGAGATCAGTTACCTCCTGCAGCGCATGGAAGCCTACGACGGACTGGCTATCCTGGCCACGAACCTGCGCGAGCATCTGGATGACGCGTTCACCCGACGCCTGAGCATGATCGTACATTTCCCCGCACCGGACGAGCCTAGCCGGCGCCGCATCTGGCAGCGCATCTGGCCGCCGGAGACGCCGCTGGCGGCGGACGTGAACTTCGACTTCCTCGCGCGGCAGTTTAAACTGGCCGGCGGCAACATCCAGAACATCGCGCTGAATGCCGCCTACCTGGCTGCCGCCGATGGCGGCATCGTGACGATGGGCCATCTGCGCCACGCCACGCGGCGCGAGTATCAGAAGATGGGCAAAGCGCTGAGCGACCTGGAATTGGGTGAGGGGTAGTCAACAGAATGGCCGGATCGGTGGCAGCAAAGTCGTTCGATAAGGACGCGGCGAAGGCGGCAGATCAGGCGCCGGAGCTGGCGCATCCCCACCGCGCCGTGGGACCTTACGCAGCGGTGATGGCGCTGCAGCGCATGGCGGGCAACGGGGCGGTCACCGAGCTGCTGCAAGGCGGCGCGGCGCCGGCGGATGCTGGCCGGCCGCTGGACGCCGCGACGCGGGTTGAGATGGAGCAGCGCTTCAGCCACGATTTCAGCCAGGTGCGGGTGCACACCGACACACCGGCTGCCAGTGCGGCTGCGGGGGTCAATGCCAAAGCCTACACCATCGGCAGCGACCTGGTCTTTGGCGAAGGCCATTATGCGCCGGAGACACACGCTGGGCAACGCCTGCTGGCGCACGAACTGGCGCACGTCGTGCAGCAAAGCCGGGGCGGGGCGGCGCCGTCGCTCGATCCGGGCAGCGCCCTGGAACACGCGGCTGCGACGGCTGCCGGTGAGGCGACGACGGGGAGCGGCCCGGTCGCTGTAGCCGGCGCCAGCGGCGTGGGCAGGGCGCGCGCCGAGGATGATAAGGTGCCGTTCTATCAGCGCCTCAATCGTGTCTATCAAAAAGCCCTCGATGCCGCTCCGCCACTCCTGCGCGAGCGGATTGAGCAGGTCAACGCGGCCGCGCAGGAGTTGGTGGACGCACACGGCATCAGCGAACAACAGATTGATAAGGCGGTGCAGGCTGCCGAGCCGGTACTCCAGCAGGCCGAAGCCGCCTTAGGCATCCAGTCCGATAAGCCGGCGCAGAAGCCATCCCTGCCGACCATCTGGCTGGGGCAGCCGCCCCTTGATGTTCGTCTGCAGCAGAAAAAACAGGCGCAGCAGCAGAAAGACCAGGCGGCCGCCGAAGATCCGTCGCTGCTGCCTCCGCCCGTGCCTGGGGCGGGAATCACAACCACCAGCACGATCAATCTTCTGCAGTCGGATCCTCCTCCCACCGACTTTGAGAAAAAGCTGCAGTCGAAACAGCCGTTCAATCATCAAGTAACAATTCCTGCCAAAACCCTGGGGCCTGTCAATTGGGTGGGGCGGCCCCCTTCGCAGGCGACAGTGGAAAACCTGCCGCTCTACGAAGACGACAATCTCATGCGCAACACCTATATTTCGCAGGACAACCTTCTGAAGACAAGAGCGATGACGATCCCCGTCGGTGCGCTCAGCGCTGACAATGTGATGCCGGTGCGCGACCCCAAAACAGGTGAACTCAGAGGATACCGATACCGTGCCGGCGAGACGGTCTGGGAACTGGACCGGGACGGCAATATCTCCACGACGCGCGGCCTCGAAGCGCCGCTGGAAACGCCCGCCATTGATCCGATCGACGTGGCCTTCCTCGCCGCGGATGTGGGGCCCTTGGTGGCCAAAGGCCTTACCGCCGGGGGGAAGCTTTTGGTTCGTTCAGCTACCAAAGGCCTCCTGCGCGAAACAACGGAGATCGGATCTGAAACCATCGCCAAGTCAGCAACCAGAATGCAGAGCAACGTAGGGCAAGAAGCGATTGACCTGGCCCTGCAAAGCGCGAAGCCGTCGTCGGGCGTTACGGCGGAAAACTTGCCCCTGGTCAAAGGGTCTGGTGGCCGCGCCGCCAATGACGCCCTGCCAGACAATGTGATTCCTTTCAAGCGACCCCAGGCGACGGCCGATGTGGGCGCGGTGAATGCGCCCCTGGCGCGGGCCGAAGGCTTTGGACAGGGTGGGGTGATCTCCGGTGACCCGTCACCAGCCGGCATGCGCCCGCAAGCGAGCAGGGGCGGTCAAGGCGGCGGCAGCGATTTCACCTTGCCACGACGAGGCTCGTCGGGAGGCGCCAGTGACCTGAGTCCCATGCCGGGGCGCGGCCAGGCGACCGGTATGGCGGGTGGGACGGCCAGTGGTTCGTCGCCAACTGTCGTTGATCCCAAAAGCCACGCCGCCGCGCTCAAGTTCGCCGCCAAACGCGCCGGCGGCAAGGTAGTGCCGATCCATCAGTCGGCTGAGGACTACGCGGAGGCGCTGGTGCGCAGGGGCGGAATTCCGCAGATTGGCCAGCTCGACCGTGTAGTGCCGGGACAATTGCCGGCGGGTTCCGGCATGCCGCCCCGAGCCGGCAAAGACCTGTGGGGCTTTCGCAATGGCAATCCAGTGTCAGTTGAGATCAAGAACTATGGGCGCGACTTGACCTCCGTCAAGGGACGCCCCAGCCTCGAAGGCACCAAGCAGATCTCACCAACCGGCGACAAGATGGACTGGTTGACTTGGGTGAAAGCGAACCCGCAAAAAGCGCAAGAGCTTGTTGACACAGGGTTGCTTGACTCGAAATGGCTGGATATTGGCGAGGGCGGGTATGTGCGGCGCAATGCGGCGAACCATTTCCTGCGACCCGGCAACCGCTACGCGATTGTGATTAGCCCAGGCGGCCAGGCCGGGATCGCGCCGTCAGTGCTGCAAGACATCAAACTGCCGGCGGATGCGGTGATTCGCCTGCCTGTGCCAGAATGAGTTGAGCCATGCTTGATCTCTTGGATTTGTTATTGCGCCGTCTAGTTCTGACTCGCGTGCCGGGCATCACGACCGAAGATCAGGTGCGCTTCCAACCGCCGGATCAGATCTGGCGCACGTATGTGAACGGGCTGGGCGCGCGCAACGCGCTGAACATTTACCTGTTCGACCTGCGCGAGAACCGCAAACTGCGCTCTAACGAGCGCGTGCGCAGCACCGACAGCGGCGTTGCGTTTGACACGCCGGCCGCGCCGCGGGTTGACTGCCATTACCTGATCACGGCCTGGAGTCCCATGACGGTCACACCCCTGCTGGAGCCAGTCTTGGATGAGCACAGTCTGTTGTACGGGATTACCACGGCCTTGATGGCCGAGGCGCCGCTCAACCCGGCCCGCCGCTATGCAGCAGGCAGCGCAGACCTGCTGGCCTGGCCGGAAAGTTGGCGGGACGCCGATCTGCCGACAATGATTCTACCCATCGAAGCCTTCCCCAAGTACGCGGAGTTTTGGGGCACGATGGGCCAGACGCATCCCTGGAAGCCGGCCGTCTACCTGGTCGTGACACTGCCGGTGGTCCTGGCCGCGCAACCGGCGGGTTACCTGGTGACAACACGCGAGGCCGCGTATGGACGTGCGGACACGGTCGCGGCCGCCGACGCCCTGCTGCAGATTGGCGGTACGGTGCGGGCCGCGGGCAACCAGCCGGTGGCTGCGGCCTGGGTGGGTCTGGAGGCGGCGGATGGCGTCACCTTGCTCCAGGTTGCCGAAACGGATGCGCAGGGCCGCTTCACCTTCAGCCGCGTGCGGGGTGGACACTACTGGTTGCGCGTACGCGCTGCGGGTCGCAGCGAAGGACATTTGCCGATTGGGGTGCCCGGGCCCGCCGGCGGTTATGATGTGCAGCTTACCTGACGTTCGGCCGCTTGGCGGCCAGGGTTCATGAACCGGAAAGGAGTATGCGCAGATGCCAACTTACGATTATCCTGGCGTCTACATTGAAGAACAGCCTGCAGCCAGCCCGATTCAGGGCGTAGGCACCAGCACCGCCGCTTTCATCGGCGTGACGCGCGCCGGGAAGCCTAACGAGCCAGCCTTCGTCACCAGCTTTGACGAATTTCGGCAAAACTATGACGATCAGCCGATGGATGGTTTCTATCTGTGGTACGCCGTGCGCGCCTTCTTCGACAACGGCGGCCGCCGCGCCTACATCGTCAAGGCCAGCAGCGGACGCGCCGCCAGCAGATCGGAAGAGCCCTACCGGACAGCCGCGCCGTGGGCGCACAGACCGCCCTGGTGGTCGTTGCCCAGGCTCTCGGCGCGCCTTCGCCGGACATCACGGTCACGGTGACGCATACTTCCCTGGTGCCAGCGGTCAATGTCCTGCGTTGGCAGGCGCCGGTGGCCCAGGCTAACGGCGATCGCATCCGAGTTGCCGCGGTGGTAGGCCCGCCCGCGCTGTCTGCGGCCGAGGCCGCCGCGCGCTACCGCGTGGGGGACAGCGTGCACATCACAGAGAACGCCAATCAAGAGGATGCGACGGTGCGCGAGGTGCGGGGCGATCTTCTCCTGTTGGAGAAACCCCTCGCCAAGACCTATGCCGGGGGCAATGTCCGCCTGGGCGACCTCAAGCCGGGCGGCGTCAGCCTCCGCCTGGAAGCGGCGGCCGCGGGCCTGGCCCCAGGCAGCGTGATCACCATCGCCCAGGGCGCCACCGGCCCCGAGACGCTGGTGGTCAAACAGGTGCAGGCCGAACGGATTTCACCGGACCTGACCACCTATCGCGTGGATCTGCAGGCTGGCCTGACCAACACGTACGATCGGGCCTCAGCCACGGCCATCGTCGTCAAGTCCCAGGAATTTACCCTGGCGGTGACGCAGGATGCAGCCACCGAGACCCGCGCCCATCTCTCCATGGACCGCCGTCACCCCCGCTATGTGGGCACTTACCTGGCGCAGCAGCCCTTCAGCCTGGTGATGGTGAGCGAGCCAGCGGTGCCGTCGAACGCGGACATGAAAGATCGCAGTCCGGCGGAGACGGCAAACCAGAAGCTGGTCGGGGGCAAGGCCGATGCCCCGCAAGACCTGACCCCGGCCGATTTTCAAGATGCACTCGACGCGCTGCGCACCGTGGACGAGGTGAACTTCATCGCCATCCCCGATGCCGCGGGCCGGCAGGATGTACAGATGGCCCTGTTGGCCCACTGCGAGAACCTGCACGATCGCTTTGCCATCTTCGACGCACCCCAGGGTCTCCCGCCGACCGGCCCCGGCAGCATCCGGGATTGGGTGGCCGCCCTGCGCTCCGATCGCGGCTACGGCGCCTTGTACTATCCCTGGGTGCGCGTGTCTCATCCCGCGGGCGGTACGGTCGCGGTGCCGCCATCCGGCCACGTCGCCGGCATCTATGCGCGGTCCGACGGCGAACGCGGCGTCAACAAAGCGCCCGCCAACTTCACCCTGAACGGCGCCCTGGGCGTCGTGACCCTCATCAACGATGACACCCAGGGGCCGCTGAACATTGACGGGGTCAATGTGCTGCGCGTCTTCCCGGGCCAGGCGCGGCCCGTGGTATGGGGCGCGCGCACCACGTCGCCGCAGACCGCGTGGCAGTATGTGAACATCCGCCGCCTGCTGCTGTTCATCGAAGAATCGGTTGAAGAAGGCATCCGCTGGGCGGTCTTTGAGCCTCACAATCCCGCCTTGTGGGCGAAACTGCGCCGCACCATCACCGACTTCCTGACCCGCGTCTGGCGCGATGGGGCGCTGTTTGGCGCGAAGCCAGACGATGCGTTCTACGTGCGCATTGATGAGTCCAACAACCCGCCAGGTGAGCGCGCCCTGGGGCGTCTCTACATCGAGATCGGCCTGCGCCCGGTCTACCCGGCCGAGTTTATCGTCGTCCGTATCGGCTTCTGGGAAGGCGGATCGGAAGTCAGCGAGTGAACCCTAACAAGGAGTAAGAACCATGGCCACCGGACAGGTGAAAGACCCCTACGGTAACTACAATTTTCTCATCGAGATTGACGGCATCACGCGCGCGGCGTTTCAGCAGGTGAGCGGCTTCGACTCGACGATTGACATCATCGAGCACCGCGAGGGCGGCCAGAATACGACGGTGCGTAAGCTGCCGGGCATGACCAAATTCAGCAATATCCAGCTGCGCTGGGGCATCACCGATGACCTGCAGCTGTACCAATGGCACCGGCAGGCGATTGACGGCGACTTGCAGCGCAAAAACGGCTCGATCGTCCTGCTCGACCGCCGCGGCGAGGAAGTCGCGCGTTGGAACTTTTTCAGCGCCTGGCCCAGCAAGTACGATGCGCCCGACCTGAATGCGGAAGGCAATGACGTGGCGATTGAGACGTTGGAGCTGGCGCACGAAGGGCTGGCGCGCGTCCGCTAGGAGGTTCTGCATGTTTCGGACAGAGTATGAGTTCACGCTCCCATGTGGCTACCTGGATGAGGATGGCGCCCTCCACAGGGATGGCATCATGCGCCGGGCGACCGCGGGGGACGAAATTCTGCCGCTGAAGGATCCCCGCGTGGTCAAGAACCCGGCCTACCTGGTGATTATCCTGCTCGCGCGCGTCGTGACGCGGCTAGGCTCGGTCAATCCCATCAACCCGCACGTGATCGAGAACCTGTTTGCCACCGACCTGGCCTATTTGCAGAAGCTGTACAACGAGATCAACCAGCTCGAAGAGGAACGCCGGACGATCCAATGTCCAAACTGCCAGCATGAGATAGCCCTGGAGCCGACGCTCCCGGGGGGATTACCGGCTACCCCTTGGCCCAGCTTTACCGGGAGGTAGCCTTTGTCGCCTACCATTTCCATTGGTCGCACGCGGAAATCATGGACATGGAACACGCTGACCGGCAGCGCTGGGCTGCCGAGATCTCTGGCATTAATCGCGAGATGAGCGAAACATGAATGGCGCCAACCCATTTTCGACCCGCTTGCATCCGGCCTGGCGCCCGGCAAAACCGACCAGTCTGCGCCTCGCCGCGCAGATTCCGGGCGCAGCCAGCGCCGCGGTGAGCTTCGCCGCGGCGATCCGCGATCGCTATGGCGCGCACGACACGACCGCGCTAGCCCCGGCCCTGGTTCTGGCGCGCACGGCGCTGCCTGCCTGGCAGCCCGTCTTCCGACAGACGTTCGTGCGCGTCGAGCCGCGCCTCACCCTGGCGGTGCGGCCCACCGTGCGCGTCGAATCCCTGGAACGTCAGGTAGAGCAGCGTTTGGCCTGGCAACCAGGCGCCCCCGCCGGCGAGGTTGCGCCGCCGACGCAGATAGTTTCGCAGCTGTTGATGCGCAGCACGCGCGTGGAAGCGGGTGAGCTGGCCGCGGCGCCCGCGCCTGCGCTGGTCGGTCAACCCAATGTCGCAGATCCACGGCCCACACGGCCGCCGGTCATCCCGCGGCCGGAATTGATCGTCCACCGTACGACGGTCGTGCTCCCGGCCGCGAGCCAGGCGCGCATCTCGGCAGGCGCGGCGCCCTCGCAGCCTGCCAACGCACCGCCTGCCGACCGCTGGTCAGCGCCGCCGCTGGCCTCGGCCGGCTGGCAAACGCAGGCGCCAGGGGCCGCATTGGATGTGCAGCGCCTGACCGACCAGGTGATGGATGTATTGGACCGGCGCTTGCTGGCCGCGCGTGAGCGCATGGGGAGAGGGTAATCATGCCGCCGTTCACAACCAATCTAGGCAAGGCCATGACCACAAGCGCAACCAGCGGTCTGCACAAGGCCCTGATCATCAACACAGCGACGGCGGACCGGATTCCGGTGCAGTTCAACCCGGAAGAATACACCCTGAGCCGTGAAAACAGCTTTGCGCAGGCCGCGGTGCCTGGCCTGGGCGGCCCCATCCTGCAATTTGCCCACGGCAATCTCAAGACGCTTGAGATGGAGCTGTTTGTGGACACTTACGAAGCCCACAACGAGGGCGCGCTGCGCACGAAGGCCGGAGACGATGTGCGCCTCATCACCAACCGGCTTGTCGGCCTGATGGAAATCAACGCCGACCTGCACGCGCCGCCGGTCCTGTTGTTCACATGGGGCGGCCTTTCCTTCTCGTGCGTGTTGGCCCGCGTCGCCCAGCGCTTCATTATGTTTCGACCCGACGGCGTGCCAATTCGTGCCCGCATGCAGGTGACCTTTCACGAGTACCTCAACGCCAGCCTGGAGCGTAAAGAGGTCAAGACACAGACGGCCGATTACAGCAAGCTGTATGTGGTGAGCCAGGGGGAAACGCTGAGCAGCATCGCGGCGGCCGTCTACGACGATCCAACGATGTGGCGGCCCATTGCTTTGCTGAATCGCCTGGACGACCCGCGCGCCCTGTCCACCGGACAGCAGCTCCTGATTCCGCGGCTGCCCTTCCGCGATCCAGAAACCGGCGAGGTCCTGGCGTAAATGACCACCTACACACAGTATGCGCCCGACTTCAAGATGACCATCAACGGCAGTGAGATCCCCGATGCGCTGCGCGGCGCGATTACCAGTGTGCGCTACGAGGACGGCGTTCCTTCGATGCTCGGCGAAGGGGAAGAACAGAGCCTGCGGGGCGCCGATCGGGTCGAGGTGGAGCTGGCCAACCCTGATCTGCGCTGGCTGCAGCGCCATATCCGCGGGTTGGGTTTCCGCCCCTTCCCGACCGATCTGAAAATCGGGCCAGCCCGTATCAAGAACGCCTCGGCGGCTGCCTTCGGACTGAGCGCCGCGGTCGTGCAGAAGCTGGCGGCCGAAGAGGCAACGGATGGTCTGTTCGACCTGGACAATCGCCTGACCCTGGCGATGGGCTACGCGCCCGGCCGCTTGACCGATCTATTCCTGGGCGAGATCACCGGCGTTGAGGCAGACTTCCCCACCAGCGGCATGCCGGTGATGCGCCTGGTGGCGCACGACTACCTGCACCGCCTGGCGGATGGCAGCGTTGGCCGCAGCTTCGGCCTCCTGCCCGATTGGCTGGTGGCCGCCATCCTGAGCGCCGAAAACCTCCTGCTGCCGCTGGTTGATCCCGTGGTCGGCGCGGCCTCCACGGCGACGGCCGTCATCAACGCGATTTTTCGCGGCGCGGGGCGTAAGCAGCGCGGGCAGACCGATCTGCAACTGCTGAAGGAAATTGCAGACACTTACGATGCTGATTTCTGGGTGGACGGCAACATCCTGTATCTTTCACGTGTCCTCGGTAAAGAGTACACCCCGCGGCTGACCCTGACCTGGGGCGAATCGCTCTTGTCGTTTTCCCCGCGCGTGAGCACTATCGGCAAGGTGATGGGCGTGTCCTGCAAATTCACCATACCGCTGATCCCGCTCGATTTCCTGTTGGCCATCGCCTGGGACTTTGACCGCGAGAGCTTGAGCGTACGCGTGCTGCCCGGCGCAGTGGCGGCCGCCAGCAAGAGCGTGCTGGGCGGCCCGGTGATGAGCCTGGTCAACCGGAAGCTCGATAACCCGGCCGACATTACGCAGAGCGCGATGGCCCTGGCGCGCCTGCTGCGCAACAAACTGAATACGCGGCTGACCGGCAGCGGAGAAGCCGTCGGCGATCCACGCCTGCGCGCGGGCGCCATCATCCGTCTCGAAGGCCTGGGGCCTTCGTTCAGCGGCGACTATCGCGTGACAAGCGCCACGCATACCATCAGCAGCAGCGGCTACCGCACCAGCTTCAGGGTGCGCAAGGAGATTATTCCGTGACAAGACCACCGATGGGCTTCATGTCCGACCAACTGGACGAAGAACAGAGCGAGCCGAAGACGCAGTACGGCGTGGTGACCGGTCGCGTGGTAAATTTGCTTGACCCTCTCGCGCAGGCGCGCGTGCAGGTGCAGTTCCCCTGGCTCGATGGCACGGATCTCAGCGCGTGGGCGCGCGTCGCGGTTCCGACGGCCGGCCCTTTTCATGGCATGTACTTCATGCCGAACATGGGCGATGAAGTCCTGGTGGCTTTCGAACATGGCGACATCAATCATCCCTACATCATCGGCGCGCTGTGGAGCCTGAAAGCGCCGCCTCCGCTGCCATCGCCGCTGCTGCAGATTCGCGCGGAGCGCACTCTGTCTGGTAATCAGATCGTTTTCACGGACGGGCCGCCCTCTCTGACAATTCAGAGCGGGCCAACCCCGCCCCTGGCCCTGCCGGCGCCGCCTTCACCCACTGGCCCACACCAGACTGTGGCGATGTCGCCGGTGGGTATCCAGATCATTGGCAACAGCATCCTGTTACAGGCCGCCGACAGTATCGTCACGATTTCGCCGGCTGGCATCACGCTGCAGTCTGGCGCGAACAGCGTTGTGATTTCCAAAGCGGGTATCGTCATCCTGGGGCATCCCCAGGTGCAGATTAACCCCCTGGGTTGATGAAGAGAGGTTCAAACCATGCCATCCCAACCGGCGGCGCGCGTAGGCGACTTTACTACGCATGGCGGGCTTGTCACTGGGCCCGGCTGCCCAACCGTCTGGATCGGCGGCAAACCGGCGGCGCTTGTCGGCGATTCGCAGGTATGCCCGCTGGTGGACGGCGTCAAGCCGCATGGCGGCGGCGTGATCACCCTGGGCAGCCTCAGCGTGTTCATTGGCGGCCGGCCCGCGGCTCGCGTCGGCGATATGACGCAATGCGTTGGCCCGCCTGGAACCATCGCCCCGCCAGGCTGTCCGAGCGTCATGATTGGGTAAGGAGCACAACAGGTGGCTGATTTCTTAGGCAGCGGCTGGAGCTTCCCCATCCGCGTGGACAAGCAGGGCGAGATCGCGCTGGTCAGCCGTGAGGAAGACATTCGCCAGGCGATTCTCGTCATCCTGGGCACGAGTCCAGGTGAACGGGTCATGCGGCCGGACTTTGGGGCTGGCCTCAAAGCCCTGGTCTTTGAGCCGATCAACACGGCGACCAAGGCCCTGGTCAAACACCGGGTGGAAGAGGCGCTGTTGTTGTGGGAACCACGCATTGACAGCGTCGAGGTCACGATGGCGGACGAGCGCAGTCTGGGCCGCCTGCTGATTGACATCCACTATCGGGTGCGGGCCACGAATACGTTTTTTAACCTGGTCTATCCATTTTACTTACTGGAAGGAAAGCAGTCGTGAACAGCAACGGGACACCTGGGCTGGACGCGCGCACGATCGAAGCGCTGGTGCACGACCTGCTCGTGCGCCGGCCGGCTTACACGCCAGAGTGGACGCCGGCCGACCGTGGGTCAGGTCAGGCTCTGCTCCAGGCGTTCGCGCATCACCTGCGCGCCCTGGCCGAGCGCGTGAACCAGGCGCCGACGAAACTCGAGCTGGCTTTTCTCGATATGTTGGGATTGTCCTTGCTGCCGGCGCAGGCGGCACGCGCCCCGATCGTCTTGCAGCCGGTGGCGCGCCTGGGCGACGCCCACGTCCCGGCCCGCACGCGCATCGGCGCGCAAGTAGCGGGCCAGAGCGATCCGCTGATCTTCGAGACTGAGCGCGCCATCGCGCTGGCGGCCGCGCGCGTGGCCGAAATCGTGAGCGTGTGGCCGGGCCGCGATGGCTATGCCGATCACAGCGCCAGCCTGCTCGCGGCTCAGCCAGTGACTCTCTTCACGCCCTTGCAGCCGCTGCCCCACGAGCTTTACCTGGCGCACGAGGTGCATCTGGCGCTGAGCGGCCATGCCACGGTCGAGCTCTCGATCGAGCTGGCCGTGCCGGCCTCCGCGGCGCTGAACCTGGCCTGGGAGTATTGGGATGGACAGGTGTGGCGCGGCTTCGGCGCCTTCCAGGCGACGGACCAGGCGGGCCAGAGCTTCGATGGCACGGCCGGTCTCACGCGCAGTGGGGTGGTGCGTCTGGTTGCCGACTGTGCGACGAGCGCCCGCCGCGTCGTCAACGGCATCGAAAGCTGCTGGATTCGCGCCCGCGTGTGCCAGCCCCTCCTGCGCGGCCCGGGCCTGGTTTTACCCCAGATCGGCCGCCTGGGCCTGCGCACGGTGCAGCAGAAAGACCTTTGGGCGCGCACGGTGCGCACCCTGGATCCCGCCATTCTGCCGCCCGACGCCAATGGCAAGATCGGCGTGCGCGGGACCGTGACCAGTGAAGATGGGCAGCCGGTTGATGCGACGGTCTCTACGATTGGCGGCGATTTCAATCATTCTGAGAACGATAGCGGGCATACCCGGGCCAACGGCGCGTACGGGCCTCTCTACGTACCGCCGAACCAGACCGTGGAGGTCGTGCTGGGCTTCCCCTTCCCCGTGGCGCGCGACCCACTTCCTATCGGGACGACGCCGCTCGAGTACAACCTGGTCGTCGCGCCCGGCGCCCGCATCGAGGCAGCCTTCGCCGATGGAGTCAAGCTGGATGTGAGCAGCACGTTCTATCCGTTCGGTCAGCAGGCCCAGGCCGGCAGCGCCTTCTACGTCGCCTGCCAGGAGGCCTTCAGTAAGCCTGGCGCCGAGCTGCGGTGGTGGATTGACCTGGTTTCTTCCGGCGACGATTCCTGGAGCACATCGGAGGATTTAGCCTTTGCCTGGCAATACTGGAATGGTCGCGACTGGGTGACCCGCGAGACCGCGACGAAGACGGCACTGAAGGCAGACAGGCTGGCTTTTTTGACCGCGCCGCGCACGGTGCCGGAGGACCTGGCGCCGACGACGGTCAACGGCGAGCTGGGGCTTTGGATGCGCCTGGCGATCAAGGCGGGGCGCTTCTACCGCGAACACAACTTCGGCAACAATGTCACCATCCAGGAGCCGGTCGGCCCGGCGCTGGCCAGCTTGCGCCTGGGCTACGTTTACCGCTCGCCCCTGGCGGCTCCCCAGGCCTGCCTGACTCACAACGATTTTGCCTGGCAGGATCGCAGCGACGCCGTGCATTTCCGCGGCGCGGCTTTTGAGCCTTTCACGCCGCCGACCGACCTGACGCCAGCCCTGTATCTCGGCTTTGACAAGCCCCTGCCCGCCGACCTGGTCAGCCTCTACCTGGATATCGTCGAAGACCCCACGCGGCCAGCCGGGCCGCGGCTGGTATGGGAAACCTGGGATGGCAGCCGTTGGAACCGCCTGAGCGTGACTGACGAAACCCAGGGGTTGGCGCTGCCCGGCATGATCAACGTGCTGTGGCCATCAGCGCGACTGAGCTCGCCGAAGTCCGCAGCCAGCCCCGACGCGACCGCGGAGGTGGTTCAGGCCCAGGGCGCGGCGATCCAGGTGACCGACGCGCTGGCCGCGGCGCGCTTCGCGCCAGGCGACCAGATAGCCATCACCCAGGACGACAAAGAGGAAGTGGCGACGGTCGCAGCCGTGCGTGGAACCACGCTGGTCTTGAAGGCGCCGCTGGCCCAGGCTTATCAACGCGCGACGGTCAGTCAGGCGCGTCTCCCGCGCTTCGGCGTCCCGCGCACCTGGCTGCGCGGTCGTCTGCAAGACGACGGAGAACCGCTCT
>CAZEPA010000033.1:13478-15417 GCA_964513955.1 uncultured Anaerolineae bacterium
CCAGGTGCAAGGTGTGCACCTGAATGCCGTGTGGGCCAGCCAGACCCAGACTTACGAAAATGAGGTGTTAGGCTCAAGCACCGGTGAGCCGGGCCAGGTCTTCTTCTTCCGCACGACGCCCGTGCTGCCGGGTCAGGTGGTGGAAGTGCGTGAATTGACCGGGCCACGCGCGGCCATCGAGCTGCCTTTGCTGCGGGAAGAGCTGCTGCGCCAGGGATTGGGCGAGGATACCATCCGCACCGTGGTGGACCGCCGCACCGGCCAGGTGAGCGAGGTCTGGGTGCGTTGGCAGGAACAGCCGAATCTCTTCTTCTCTGGCCCAGGCGATCGTCATTATACGCTGGAGCGCAGCCGCGGCCGCCTGCTGATGGGAGACAATCACCGCGGGCGCGTGGCGCCGCCAGGCCCTGATGCCATCCTGGCCCGCAGTTACCAGGCGGGAGGTGGTTTGATCGGCAACGTGCCCGCGGGCGCTGTCAATCAACTCCTGGCCGGCGTGCCTGTGCAAGGCGTGCACAACCCGCGCGCCGCGCAGGGCGGCGCGGACGGGGAGATGGTCGCGGCCGTGCTGGATCGCGGACCGCAGGTGGTGCGCTACCGCTGGCAGGCCCTCACCCGCGAGGACTACGAAGATCTGGCCCGCAACGCGTCGCCGGCCGTGGCGGTGGTGCGGGCGCTGCCGGGCATTGGCCCGGGCGGCACACCCGCGCCGGGCTGGATCACCCTGGTCGTGATGCCCCACAGCCATGACGCGCAGCCGCAGCCGTCGTTTGAACTGCGGCGCCAGGTGCATGCGTTCGTCGCCGCCCGACGACCGGCCACCCTGGCCGGACAAATCCACGTTACGGGGCCAAGCTATTTCCCCGTCGGCGTGGAGGCGGTGCTCGTACCTTTGCCAGCGGCCGAGCCTGGCCCGGTGCTGACGGCCGTGCTGGCCGCGCTGCAAGCCTTCCTGCATCCCCTGCGCGGCGGCCCCACGGGCCGCGGTTGGCCCTTTGGCCGCGCCGTGTACCTGTCGGACATCGCGGCCTTGCTGGAAGGGGTGCCTGGCGTGGATTATGTCCCCACGCTCAACCTCTTGCGGGACGGCGCCCCGCGCGGCGAGGTGCTCGAGATTCCCGCAGACCGCATCGTCGTGGCGGGGACGCTGCGCGTACAGCTCGCCGGACAGGAGGCATAGCTCATGCCGCTTCCCTTACCCAACCTGGATACCCGGCGTTGGACGGATCTCGTGGCCGAGGGACAATCCCTCGTGCCGCGCTACGCGCCCACCTGGACCGATCATAACGCGCACGATCCCGGCATGACCTTGCTCGAGCTGCTGGCCTGGTTGACGGAGCAGGAAATCTACCGCGCCAACCGGGTGCCCCAACAGGCTTATCGCAAGTTCCTGGCCCTGGCCGGTCAGGCGCCGGCGCCGCCCCGACCCGCCCATACCGTGCTGGTGCTGACGCCGCGACCCAACGCAGGAACCGTGATCCTCCCGGCTGGCCTCTTCTTTGAAGCCGCCGATGGCGCGGCCGCCGGCCAGCCTTTCCGCAGCGAGGCGCGTGTGGCGGTAACCACCGCGCTGCTTGACACGGTGTTGGCTTTCGATGGCCGGCGCTTTGCCGATCTCAGCCGGCCCTGGCGCGAAGGCCGCGCCATCTTGCCCTGGGGCGCTGACCCGCAGCCCCTGCGCACGGAGCAGCCGGACGCCGGCCCCGCCCTCTACCTCGGCTTCGACGAGCCGCTGCCCGCGGGCGTTCCCTTGTCGGTATGGCTGGAGGTAGATGGCCCGACAAGTGGCCGCGATGAGCGCGCCCGCCTGGCGACGGCCGCCGCCGCCCATGCGGAGGCCTGCCGTCCGCAACGTCCGCAGCAGGCCATATGCGCTCATCCGCCGCTGCTTCCCGGCGAGGCCGACTCCCCGGCCGCGGACCAGGCAGGCGAGCGCGCC
>CAZEPA010000034.1:0-15270 GCA_964513955.1 uncultured Anaerolineae bacterium
CCTTACTTTCGGATGACTTGGCTGCCTCCTCCTTAACGCCACTGGCTGCAACCGGCGCGCCGGTTGTGCGCTGCGCTGCCGACTGCGATGTGGGCCGTGCTCCTCCTACGGCAACCGGCATCGTTGACACGGGTCTGGGGGCGTGCGTTCCCACGCGCTCACGCCGGCGATGGGGCGGCCCCTTCTTCCCTTCTGGCGCGGTCTCGGCATGAGGCGCTTGCTCCGCAGAATGGCCAGGCATTTGCTCTGCGCGGCGCGGCGCCTTGTTACGCCGTGGTTCACTTGCACTTGCACTTGCGCTCTCGTCCGCGCGACCAGCATGATGCGCGGCGCGCTCAGGCGCTTTGTCTCGCGGTGACTGCCCACGGGGCAAGTTGGGCGGTTTACCCGTCATCGGTCATCTCCTCGTCGCTTGTGGCCTTGCTGGGCGCCTCAATCCACTGCGGCGCCTGACGCAAGCTCAACGAGATACGCTCGTGTTCACGATCAATGCCCAGAACCCGCATCGTATATTCTTGACCACGCTGCACCACTTGACGCGGATGCTCGATGTAATCATCGCTCAGTTCTGAGATGTGCACCAAGCCCTCGACGCCCGGCTCCACGGAGGCAAAGGCTCCAAAGCTGACCAGATTGGTGACGCGTGCGGTGATGAGCTGACCAGCATGATAGTGCGCCTCAATATCTCCCCACGGATTGGGCTGCGTGCGTTTCAGGCTCAGGCCCACACGCCCGCGCTCGCGCTCTACACGGATCACTTCCATCGTCAGCTCTTGCCCGACCTTGACTACCTCACGCGGGTGCTTGATTCGTTTCCAGGTTAACTCGCTCAAGTGAATCAGGCCATCGGCGCCGCCAATATCCACGAACACGCCGAAGCTGGTCATGCTGCGGACACGTCCGCTTACAACCTGGCCCACTTCAATCTGGCTCAAAATCCGATCACGCTGCTTCTCGCGCCAGGCTCGTTCAGCCAGGCGTTCGGAGAGCACCAGACGCCGTCGTTTGCGCTGCACCTCGATGATGCGCACAGGGATGGTCTTGCCCACCAGCTTACTCAACTCGGTTTGCTGCTGCTCAGCGTTCATCTCCGGTTGAATCATGCTGAGATGAGAATTGGGGATAAACCCGCGCAGGCGGCCAAACGTAGTGGTAACACCACCCAGGTTATAGCCGCTGACTCGCGTCTCGAACACCTCTTGCGCGTCCAGCAGTTCTTGGGCATGCGTCCAGTCTTCGTCGCCTACCCCCTCGTTACCTGGCTCGGCGCCCGCTTCAGTGGCCTGCTGCGGCACCACGGATACCGACTCGGTCAGCTCCACGCTGACGTCTGCCGCGCCCAGCGCGGCCAATGCCCAGACCGAGGGGCGCCCCCGACGCCGCGCACGAATATCCAGCAGCGGCTGGTCGGGATCGGCGCTTGCCGTGACGGCCGCGCGCAACGATTGGGGCGCGACGCCTTCCAGGCCCCCATCCGCGCCCGCTAACACGTCGGCCTCACCCGGCGCGTCCATCGGTTCGATCGCTGGGCTCGACTCTTCTGGCTCTGGTGTAGACGCTAGGCTGGCCTCACCTGGAGCGTCCACCGGTTCCGGCGCTGGGCTGGACTCCGTCGGCTCCGTCTCGGCGGCCGGCAGAGTTTCAGGCGCTTCGCTGTTCATGCCTGTCTCCACAGCCGCCAGCCCAGCGACTTCTTCGGCTGGCTCTTCAACCAGTTCAGTCGGCGAGTCAGCAGCAAGCGCTGTTGACTCAGCGTCGGCCATCGCGCCGTCCGCGAAATCCTTCATGGTGGGCGCAACCTCCGCGTCATCGGATGGTGCGGCGTCGCCGTTCGGTTCGATTTGGAAGTGATCTGAATTACTCATAACTGGTATGAGCTCCTTGCCGCCCTTGCAACTTACCCTGTGCAGTTCTTCCCTGTGCTTAGGTCATGTGTGCGTTTGCTGAAAACGCTGCAGTCAAACCTGACGTCGGTAGTTGAATCGGGCGATGATGTACGATGCGTGTGATTGTCTCAGCGTCATGACAACCACGTTCACAATGCGGTCAGGGAGTAAGCTGAACCATTTTAGCATGAGTTGCAAAAAATGTCAAGGGTTGCTGGTTTCGATACTTGGTTTACTGGCGCCTTAATACGTTGCAGAATCGCGCAACTTGGTGTATTATTCCTTGTGTAGTTTGTAGGGCAGGCGAAACCCCGGGGAGAACAAGAGGCGTGGTTGACTATTTTGTATCCAAAAGCGGCGTGCGGGTCACGGTGAGGCCCCTCACCAAGCGTGATATGCCGATGATGGTGGATCTTTTTTATCACCTCTCTGCCGAGTCGTTGTATCACCGCTTCCACCTCTCGTTGGATAGTCTGAGCGAGGCAGAGGTGAAACTTCGCGCGCGCAGCCTGGCGCAGGTGGACCAGGTGAATCAAGTGGCCCTCATTGCCCTGGTGGATGGCAAGCGCGGCGCCCAAACCGCCGTGGCCATTGCGCGGGCGCACCGTCTGCCTGGCAGCCTGGAAGCGGAGGCCGCCGTGGTGGTGCGCGACGATTTCCAGAACCAGGGAATTGGGCTGCATCTGCTCAAGCGCCTGGTCAACGCGTCTGTGGCTGTGGGTATCACCGCCTTCAAGGGCTATATCCAGGCCGAAAACAGGCATATGCTGCACCTTTTGAGCAAAATCGGCTTACAGCACACCCAGGTGATCGAACATGCTGAGACCTATGTCTTGGTGCAGCTGCGCACTGTGCCGTTGGATGGCGACGAAACGCCCGCCGCGGCCCAGGCGGTTGCAGTCATGTCACCATGAGGGAGAACGATGAATGAAGCATAGGCTAGTCTTGATCGGATTTGGCACCGTGGGCCAGGGGCTGGCTGAAATTCTACTCAAGCGTGAACGTGAGCTTGAAGCGGTCAGCGGCGTGCGCTTTGTGGTGGTCGCGGTGAGCGACCTGCTCAAGGGCAGCGTGTATCACCCGGACGGCCTTGATCTGGCCGAACTGCTCGACTTGGCGCGCACTGGACAGCGGCTGGACGCCTACCCCGATCGGTCGGGCGTGATCAAGGGTTGGGACAGTCTGCGCACCATCGCCGCGGCGCAGGCGGACACGGTTGTGGAAGTGAGCTGGACCGACGTTCAGACTGGGCAACCGGCCATCGCGCATGTCAAAGCGGCATTTGCCAGCGGCAAACATGCCGTTTTGACCAACAAAGGCCCGATTGCGCTCGCCTATCACGAGCTGCAGCAGGCCGCGGAGGCTGCTGGCTGTCTGCTGCGGTTTGAAGGAACGGTGATGAGCGGCACCCCGGCCATTCGCCTGGGACGACAGGCTCTGGCCGGCTGTCAGATCAGCGAGATCAAAGGAATTCTGAATGGCACCACCAACTACATTCTGACCAACATGGAGGCTGGTGTTGACTACGCCGCGGCGCTGGCCGAAGCGCAGCGCCTGGGATACGCGGAGGCCGACCCGACTGCGGATGTTGAAGGCTTCGATGCGATGGCCAAGGTCGTCATCCTGGCCAATGTGATGATGGGCGCGCACGTCAGCCTCGGATCGGTCGTTCGGCAAGGCATCACGGGCCTCGACCGCGCGGATATTGCGGCCGCCCAAGAAGCCGGTGAACGCTGGAAGCTCATTGGCCATATCAAGCGGCAAGCGGATGGTGTTGTCTCGGTCAGTGTACAGCCCACGCGCCTACCGATCAACCATCCGCTGGCCGGGGTGGGCGGCGTCACGAATGCAATTACCTTCACCACCGATCTACTCGGCGATGTGACGCTGGTTGGACCGGGCGCCGGTCGCTACGAGACCGGTTTTGCAGTTTTAAGTGATCTACTGGAAATAGCCCACGTGGGCAAGCCATAGGGTGCGCTGCGTGAGCCACATGATTAGACCGCGTAAGGAGAAGAGACAATGGCGTCATTCTTACCCAAAGGCCCGCTGCAAACCATTGAGCGCCACATTTTGGAGCAGCAGAAATTCTACCCTGAAGCGACCGGCACCTTAACCGGGCTTCTGTATGATTTAGCCCTGGCAGGCAAAATTATTTCCAGCCACATTCAGCGCGCGGGCCTGGCCGAGATTCTCGGCGCCACCGGCGATGAGAACGTGCAAGGGGAAGAGGTGCAGAAGCTCGATGAGTTTGCGCAGCGCACAATCTACCGCTTGAACGACCACACGGGACGCCTCGCCTGCATGGGCTCCGAAGAAGAACCTGACATCATCCCGATCCCGGAGCGTTTCCCGCAAGGTAAGTATGTTTTACTTTTCGACCCCCTTGACGGTTCCTCGAACATTGACTCTAACGTCAGCGTCGGCACCATCTTCTCGATCTACCGCCGTGTGACGACGACGGGTTCCGGCACCCTGGAGGATGTTCTGCAAGCAGGCAGCAAGATCGTGGCGGCGGGCTACATCATCTATGGCTCCAGCACGATGCTTGTTTACAGCACTGGTTATGGCGTTCACGGCTTCACCCTGGATCCTATGATCGGCGAGTTCCTGCTCTCGCATCCAGACATTCGCATCCCTGAGAAACCGAAGTATTACAGCGTCAACCAAAGCAACGAAATTTACTGGTCAGATGGGGTGCAGCGTTTTACGCGCTACGTGCAGGGGATGGACAACGGGTTCAAGGGGCTGTCTGCGCGTTACATCGGCTCCATGGTGGCCGATTTCCATCGCAACCTGCTGCAGGGCGGCATCTTCTACTACCCGGCCGATTTCAAAGACCCTAAGAAGCCCTCGGGCAAGTTGCGCCTGCTCTATGAATGCGCGCCCCTGGCTTTTGTGGCTGAAAACGCCGGCGGCTACGCGTCTGATGGTCATCGCCGTATTCTCGACATCCAGCCCCAGGCGCTCCACCAGCGTGTGCCGCTCTTCATCGGCAGCCGCAGCCTGGTGGCCAAGGCCGAAGAATACATTCGCACCTACGACCACGCGTAGGCGGACTTTGCAGAAACCCGGCTCTTCTGAGAGGCCGGGTTTTTGCTAATCATCTGAGGAGACGCTGTGCACCCACATTTCAAGACCATCATCGAGCCGTTTCGGATCAAGACGGTCGAACCGATCCAGTTCACCACCTGGGAACAGCGAGCAGCCAAGCTGGCGGCCGCCGGTTACAACCTGTTCCTGATTCGCGCCGAGGACGTCCTGATTGACCTGCTCACCGATTCAGGAACCGGCGCAATGTCGTCGTTTCAGTGGGCCGGCATGATGCAGGGCGATGAGAGCTATGCTGGCGCGCGTTCGTTCTACCGATTCGAGGCCGCGGTGCAGCGCATCACGGGCTTCAAGCACGTCATCCCCACGCACCAGGGGCGCGCAGCCGAGCGCATCCTCTTCGGCAATGTGTGTCGCCCGGGCGACGTAGTCCCCAACAACACCCATTTTGACACTACGCGTGCGAACGTGGAATACCGCGGCGCCCAGGCGCTTGATCTGCCTTGCGCTGAGGCCCATCATCCGGCGTTGATTGCGCCGTTCAAGGGCAACATGGATTTGGACGCGCTGGCGCACACGCTGGAAACCATCCCACGCGACCAGACGCCAATCGTCATGCTGACGATCACGAACAATTCGGGCGGCGGGCAGCCGGCCAGTATGGCGAACATCCGCGCCGTGAGCCAGATTTGTCGCGCACACGGCGTACCGTTTTTCCTCGATGCCTGCCGATTCGCAGAAAACGCCTTTTTTATCAAAGAGCGCGAGCCAGGTTACGCGGACAAGCCGGCGCTGGCCATTGCACAGGAGATGTTCTCGTATGCGGACGGCTGCACCATGAGCGCCAAGAAGGATGGCATGGCGAACATCGGCGGCTTTCTGGCGCTGAACGATGATGACCTGGCGCAGCGCTGCAAGAACACCCTGATCCTGACCGAAGGCTTCCCCACCTACGGCGGTTTGGCTGGCTATGACTTGGAGGCGATAGCCGTGGGGCTGGAAGAGGTGCTGCACGAGGACTATCTGCGCTACCGCTTGCGCTCCATTGCCTACCTGGGTGAGAAGCTGGATGCGGCCGGCGTTCCCTTCATGAAACCCACCGGCGGCCACGCGCTTTACCTGGATGCGGCCGCGCTGCTGCCGCACATCCCAGCCCACGAATATCCGGCGCAGTCTCTCTCGGTGGCGCTCTACCAGGAAGGCGGCATTCGCAGTGTGGAGATTGGCACCGTGATGTTTGGTCGCGTGCACGCCGATGGCAGTGAGGAGCCATCTGCGCTAGAACTGGTGCGCCTGGCTTTCCCGCGACGGGTGTACACGCAGAGCCACGTGGACTATGTCGCAGAAGTGATCACCTACGTGGCGCGCATGAAAGAAACGCTGCGCGGCTATCGTATCACGTGGCAGCCGCCGCAGCTCCGCCATTTCTCAGCTCAGTTCGAGCCGTTGGGCCGCACGGTATAAACGATCTGCCCTTCTTCAGCCTGCACATCTTCGACGTAGTAACTGGCCGTGCTGGCGGTCATGACCCGCTCCAGCAGCCCTGGCACGGCCGCAGTCAGCAGGTTGTTCGGTTCGACGCTCTCCGTGTTGAAGTGCACCACGCCATCGGTCGCGGTCAAGGTCCCCACCACCTTGAGCGGCCCCAGGCTCAACAGGCCAAAGCGCACGCTGTCCACCGTCAGAATGACCTTGCCGCCGGTAAATTCAGCGTTGAAGTTTTCCGTTTGGGCCTGCCGTTGCACCTCGTCGCTGTTGACCGCCGCCTCCAGATCTTCTTCGGTGACGACAAACTGCTGGCTGTGGTCGGCGTCCGCGGGCGCCGGCGGAGCCGCGGTTAGCGGCGTGGGCGTGGCCTGGGCCAGCGTCGGCAATGGCCGTGGTGTGGGGGTGCTCGTAACCGGCGGCCGCTCGGTTGCCAGCGGCGGAGATGAAGTCGGCAGGTCAACAGCCCGGCGACCAGGCAGCGCGCCGCAGGCAAGGACAAAAAGCAAGACGACCAGCGTCAGCAGAAAGGCACCCAGACGATTTCTCACAAACTGAATCCTCATTTCACAGGGATCACAAACGCCATGGCGTCTGCACGGCATTGCAGACGTTGAGATGCGGCCGATCGTTCCGGCGGAATCGCTGCGATTATAGCCGAACAGGCCGCGGGGTCAAGATGGAATGTTTGACAAGCCATCTGAATTGGCTAACATACACCGCGCTATGCACGACTTATCGCTGACGCAGCGGCTGAAACAACATGCGGTCGGTTTGGGATTCGACCTGGTGGGCATTGCGCCGGTCGGGTTGCCAGCGCAGACCGATGCCCTACGGCGCTGGTTGGCGCGCGGCTACCAGGGCGACATGGGCTATCTGGCTCGGCCTGACGCCCTGGCCGCGCGCGCGGATGTGCACCAGCGCCTGCCGACCGCGCGTTCCTTGATCGTACTGGGCGTCAGCCATCCTGTCTGGCCGCTGCCCCCCGAATTGGCTCTCGATCCCGCGCGCGGACGCATCGCCAGCTATGCGTGGGGCGAGGATTATCATGACCTGCTCAAACCGCGCTTGTATGCCCTGGATCGCTGGCTGCGTGAGCAAAGCGGGCGCGCCACTCTGGGCAAGATCAGCGTAGATTCGGCGCCGGTGCTCGAACGCAGCTGGGCGCAGCAGGCCGGGCTTGGCTTCATCGGCAAGAATACCTGTCTCATTCATCCCCAGCTTGGCTCATGGTTGCTGCTGGCGACCCTGCTCGTGCCCGAAGAACTTGATCCAGATGATCCGCCTTCGTTGACTACCGAATTAGTGGCCGCGGCGCCGATCACCCTGCACGATGACTCGTCGCCGGCCGGGGGATTTGCTCATCAAAGCCCACGCGCCCCTTCCTGGCAGTTTGCCAGCCGCGAGCGGGGCGGGTGCGGCGGCTGCACGCGCTGCCTGGTGGACTGCCCTACGCAGGCATTTGCCTCGCCCTTTGTGCTCGACGCTCGCCGCTGCATTTCCTATCTCACGATCGAACTGAAGGGCGCCATTCCCCGTGATCTGCGACCCCAGCTCGGCAATTGGATTTTCGGCTGCGATGTGTGCCAGGCTGTGTGCCCGTGGAATGGTCGCCATCGCCAGGCCGATGCGGCCAAAGCGGCCGGCCTGTTTGCCCCCCGTGTGGATGATTTGGCGCCGCGGCTGCTCGAGCTGATTGAACTGGACGCGGCCGCGCTGGCGGCGCGATTTCGCCGCAGCCCACTGCGCCGGGTGGGCCGCCGCGGTCTGCTGCGCAATGTGTGCGTCGCTCTGGGCAACTGGGGCGATCCGGCGGCCGCGCCCGCGCTGACGCGCCGACTGGCTGATCCTGAGCCTCTGCTGCGCGGCCATGCGGCCTGGGCTTTGGGGCGCATCCATGCACACGCAGCCCGCCAGGCTCTTGATCGGGCCTGGTTGAGCGAGGCCGACGTGGATACGCGCCTCGAAATCGGCCTGGCGCTTGACCATGCGCCGTGATGTGGACGACCAGGCCGGGTCGCCCCGATTTGTGCGAAAGGAAACAAGATGATGCTCATTCGGATCGGGATTTTGACGGTCAGCGACCGCACGGCACGCGGCGAAACGGAGGACGCCAGCGGACCGCTGCTGCAGCAGATGACACAGGAGCGGCTGGGCGGCTTGGTTGTCGCCAACGCCGTGGTGCCCGATGAGCGCAACGTGATCGAGGAAGTTCTGCGGCGTTGGGCCGATGAAGTAGAGATTGATCTGATCTTGACCACCGGCGGCACAGGCTTTGCCCTGCGTGATGTCACGCCCGAAGCCACGCGGCGCGTGATCGAGCGTGAAGCGCCCGGTTTCGGCGAAGCCATGCGCGCGGCCAGTCTCAGGGTCACGCCTCATGCCATGCTCAGCCGGGCCGTAGCCGGCATTCGCGGGCGCACGTTGATTGTGAACCTGCCGGGCAGCCCCAAGGCGGCACGCGAAAATCTGGAGACGATTCTGCCCGCGCTGCCGCATGCCATTGAGCTGCTGCAAGCGCCTCCGTCCTACACCTATGCCCGGCCTGACGAGCATCTGCCGCCTGCGCCTGCGGCCGCAGCGGACGCTGCCCCGGCCTGGGCGAGTCAATTCGAGGCATTCTTGGGGCAGAAGAAAGGGCGACCGCTAGACGACGATGATCCGACCTGACACGGCGGCCAGCCGTGCGCGCTGCTCAGATCAGCCAGTGACGCCGCGCAGAAAGGCCGCGCTTTCCTCCGGCAGGGCGACATTGATGCGCATGCCGGAGCCTAGCTCAAAGCCCGCCGTGGTGCTGAGGCGCGGGACGATGCTGATATACCAATGCGTGTAGTCTCGACCCGGTTCGTGCATGGGCGCTGAGCGCAGCATGAAATTATAGTCAGGATCGCGCAGACCGACATACAGCTTGCGCGCCATGAGCCGCAGCAGGGCGGCCAAAGCCTCGATTTCTTCCAACGGCACGGTGATAAACGAATGTCGGTGGCGCTTGGGCATCAGCCAGACATGAAACGGGGTTGAGGCGGCATAAGGCACCAGCGCCACATGGTGTGCATTTTCGGCGATAATGCGCGTGCCCTCTTTGATCTCCTCGGCCAACATGTGGCAGTAAACACAGTGACCGGTGTCGTCAAAATAGCGTCGCGCTTCCTCCATGCGGTTGCGTGTGTTGTGGGGCACGATGGGTAGACCAATAATCTGCGAATGAGGATGGGCAATCGAAGCGCCCGCGCTCGGCCCGTGGTTTTTGAAGATCAGGATATGCTCGATGCGATTATCGCGTGCGATGTCGCGCGCCCTCTTCTGCAGAGTGAGCAGGGTCCAGGCCAGCTCACCGTCCGACTGCAGAGCCGGCGTGGTGTTGTGCAGCGGCGACTCCACCACGACCTCGTGAAAGCCAACCGCGTTGATGCTGCGCTCGACGCCGTGGAAATGGCGCTGAGGATCGCCTTCGAGGCCCACCGCTGGATAACGGTTTCTGAGCACGCGCAGTTGCCAGGGGCCAGTTGTGGGCACACGCAGCACCTCAAATTCTGGCCCCTCTTCATTGCCTGGGCAAAAGGGACAACTCGTATCGAGCGCCGGCAGGTCGCCGGTTACGGGGCGTGTGTTGGTGATAAACTGCTCTGGACGCCTTGATCGTTCGCTGGCAATAATCACCCATTCCTTTGTCGCAATGTTCTGACGGATTTCCGGCATGCTGGCCGAACCTTCTTTGACGCGGCAAGCCCGCGTGTTATTCGTATTTTTCGGTGCTGAAGCGAAAGAGACGCACAGGCTCCTGTTCCCCAATCCAAGCCTTGCGCCGCGCAATTCTGACTTGCACCTCTGGGGTTTCGATGCCCTCAATGTCTGGCAGCAGCAGCCCGCGGCGCCCATCACGCTGACGCACCACAATCACGCCGTAGCGCGCCGGATCGAGCTCATCTAGGGAATCTACCGGCTCTGGTTGGCTCAGCACCGAAACCTCGATCTGGAGCGATGGCACCTCGTCCGCGCCCACGGGTTGGAAGCGTGGATCGCGTGTGGCCGCGGCCACGCTTTCGGCTACAACCTCCTCGGCGAGCGAATGGGCGGTTGGCGCAACGGATCCGATGCAGCCGCGCAAATCCCCATTCGCAGAGCGCAAGGTGACAAAAACAGGCGCCGGGACCGGGAATTCCTGCACCAGATTCGCCGGTGCGGTAAAGCGGTGATGATGAATGACTGTCTCCTCAAGCGTCCGCCGCGCCAATTCAACCAGTGGGTGAGACATGGCGCCTCCTTCCAGGTTGTGCACCTCTGCTTCCGTCTGGTTCTCTTTATTGTTCCAGGAGGCGGCGCGCAATCACCAGGCGCTGAATCTCGCTGGTGCCTTCGCCAATCTCCATCAAACGATTGTCGCGGTAGATGCGTTCCACCGGGTATTCACGGGAATAGCCATAGCCGCCATGAATCTGGATGGCGCGGTAACAGACCCGTTCGGCCATCTCAGTCGCGAAGAGCTTGGCTTGCGCGGCTTCCTTGGTGTACGAACGCCCCATGTCTTTGAGCCACGCCGCTTTGAAGACCAACAGCCGCGCGGCCTGAATGTCGGTGTCGCTGTCGGCCAGCATCCACTGCACGGCCTGGTGGTTCGCAATGGCAGTGCCGAACGCATTGCGGGACTTGGCGTAGGCCAGGGCCGCATCGAAGGCGGCCTGCGCCAGGCCCACGCTCAAGGCGGCAATGCCGATGCGGCCGCCGTCAAGCACTTCGAGGGTTTGATGCAAACCTCGGCCTTCGTCGCCGAGTAAGTTCTCGGCCGGCACGCGCACATTGTCAATGGCGACGGCGTAGGTGTGAGAACCATGCAGCCCCATTTTTTCTTCGGGTTTACCCGGCTGGAAGCCTGGTGTGCGGGTAGGCACGATGATGTGGCTCAAGCTGTGGCTACCGCCGCGCCGGTCCGTGCGCACCAGGAGCACAGCCGTGGTCGCTTCACCGCCGTTCGTCAACCACATCTTGCTGCCGTTGATCACCCACTGATCGCCTATGCGTTCGGCAAAGGTGCGCACACCGCCCTGCAAATCCGAACCCGCGCCAGGCTCCGTCAGCCCCAGACAGCCGATATGCTGCCCCTGGGCCAGGGGCGTCAGGTAGATTTGCTTCTGGGCGTGAGTGCCAAAGCGATTGATCGGGCCGCAGCACAGTCCCAAATGGGCAGCCACGATGAGGGCTGTGGAGCCACAGCCGCGGCCCAACTCCTCGATCAGAATGGCCGCGCTGACCTGGTCAGCGCCGGCGCCGCCGTATTCTTCGGGTATGTTCAGCCCGAGGAGGCCCAGCGGCGCCATTTTGCGCAGCGTGTCCCAGGGGTATTCGCCCGTCTCATCCACATGCCGCGCCCGCGGGACGACTTCTTGATCCACGAAATCGCGCACCATGGACTGCAAGGCTTTGTGCTCATCATCGAGTTCAAACAGCATTGTCCTATCTCCATCATCTCTTCCGCTTGGTCTGCTGATCCCACGGCGCGGAGGCGGAAGACTCCGTTGTCTCCAGCCGCCTTTCCTCTCGCCACGGCGATTAAGGGGCGATGCTCCACGAGGTAGCAGATAGTATCATTCTACCACCGCTTCTTTGTCTGGGTCAAGCGGCCCAACCTGACGGGTGCATGCCAGCATGGAAGCAGGGCGGGCGATTAAAATCTACCGTCAGCGACCCATGATGACCAACACCAGCAGCGATGTAACCACGCCGATGCCGAGGCCGATGACCACATCGAGCAAGAAGTGGATTCCCAGAGCGACGCGGCTCCAGGCGGTCCACAGAGCCACGCCCATGGCAGCCCACGCAAGACCCGGAAAGAGGACGCTGCCCCAGGTTGCAATCGTGCCCATGCGCGTGGCATGGCCGGACGGAAAGCTGTGGCGGTCATACTTGACAGAATAGAAGCCGTCTTGTTCCTCTGGGCGTTTGCGCCGCAAAATGAACTTGGTGGACGTGGTGATGATGCCCCCGATTGCCATACTGATGATCCACCGCAGCACGCCGCGACGCAGCGCTTCATCGCCCAGCCACAGACCCAGCCCGGCTAATGTAAACCAGAGATAGCCGTCCCCCAGGTGGGCTCCCAACCAGGCCAAACCGAACCCGGCGCGTCTGCGCGTGACGCCGCGCAGACGCGTGCTGGTCTCGCGATCCCACGCCGCGGCCACATCGAGCCAGTCGCGATCGTTCGGCGCGTACGGGCCGCGGTTGGACGGCTGCTCACTCACGCGCGTGGCTGCTGCGCCGGCGTTGCTGCTTCCATGGACTGGCGTACGAGGTCATACTGGAAGGGTTTGTCCACGTCCATGCCGATCGCGGCGAAAGGGGCCACGACGGCGCGGCCGCGCGCCTGGAACATGCGACTTGCCACGCGTTCGGCGTCAGGCAAGGTCAAGCGACCCAGCGCAAACTTGATCAGCGTGCCAACGCCCATGAGCAGCGCCTGGCGCCAGGCGCTCTTGCGCCGGTCCAGGGCGGCGCGCACCAGGCTCTCACTCTTGTGCGCCGCGGCCAGACGCACCAAGAAGAGGTCGCCGCCGCAGTGTGGCCCTTCACGAAAGCGGATGTAGCTGCGTTTGGAGGTCGGAAAAGCGGCTTCCATCACGGTCTTGGGTACGATCGAATAGTAGATGTCGTGTTCCGACTGCAGACAGGCGGCGGCGAACCATTCGACAATGTTTGGCGTGAGCAGCGGAATATCGCCCGAGGCGACGAAGGCCATCTTGGCGTCAGGATGCAGGCGCAGCACGGCGTCGAACCCAGCATAGACATTGTCGAGCAAACTCGGCTGATTGCGCAGGAAGGTCACCGGTGTGCCCAGGTCAATCCCTTCATCGAGTGCAATGCCCACGACGACGATATCGCGCACAGACGGCGCGGCGCGCAGCGCGTGAACGACATGCCACACCATCGGTTTGCCTGCCAGCGGCGCCAACGCTTTGCGCGGCGTACCCGTGTACTCGGCCAGTAAATCCGGCTTGCCTTCTTGGAAGCCGGCCATGACGATGACATCAATTGGCTGCATAAATCCATCCTCCTGCTTGATTATACGAATGAATGAAGCAGAGCGCAAAGCGCACGGGCAAGCTAACTGCCATCCGTACCGGTGGCGCTGCGTCTTGGCGTTTTTCGTTACACCGGGTATTATTACAGCACAAATTCCTCCCTTTGAAAACTGTCGAATCAGGGTTCGGATAAGGAACTGTACGTTATGACACAAGCGGTCACAATACCAGTGCAAGAAATCAAAGCGCAAGGGCAGTGGAGCTACGAGGATTATCTCGCTCTGCCTGATGACGGTCGTCGTTATGAAATCATCGAAGGAGTTCTGTACGTGAGCAACGCACCCGACATTGATCATCAGTACACAGTGGCCGAGCTGGTTGGCGAAATCAGGCAATTCGTCAAGGCACAGGGTTTGGGCTATGTGCTGACTGCGCCCTTCGAAGTGCATTTATCTGAGCGTTCACGGCCCGTGCAGCCCGACGTGCTCTTCATCCGCAGCGATCGCTGGCCAGCATCTGGAGCCAAGTTTTTTGCTGGCGCGCCCGACCTGGTTGTTGAAGTGGTCTCTCCGAGCAGCGCGCGCAGCGATCAGTTTGTCAAGTTTGATGCATACGAGCGCGCGGGTGTGCCAGAATACTGGATTGTTCATCCACGCACAGGCGCAGTTCAGGTCTTCACCTTATCTGGCGGCGAATACGCCGAACTGGGCGAGTTTGTGGCGCACGAAGTGATCCAATCGGCTGTTTTGCCCGGTCTTGCCATCGTTGCCAGCGCGCTATTCAACCGATAGGGGCAGCGTGCCTATCGGATACGGCGCACCACAGGAAATGAAGGAAAATATGCCCGCTATCAGCCTGGTCATCATGGCGGCTGGGATTGGCAGCCGCTACGGAGGATTGAAGCAGATTGACCCCGTGGGGCCGCACGGCGAACTCATCATTCATTACTCCGTTTACGACGCCCTGCGCGCCGGTTTCGACCGCATTGTCTTTGTGATTCGCCGCGACATCGAAGCCGCGTTTCGCGAGCGCGTTGGCCGCGTGGTCGAAGCGCAGGCCGCGGTCACTTACGTCTTCCAGGAGCTGAACGATTTGCCTGGCCGCGCGCACGCGCCAGCCGGCCGCGTCAAGCCGTGGGGCACCGGCCATGCGCTTTGGTGCTGCCGCAAGGCCGTGGATACGCCGTTCGCGGCCATCAACGCCGACGATTTTTACGGCGCGACGTCCTTCCAGGCCATCGCCAGCCGCCTCCGTGAGGCTAACGATCGGGCCGGTCAGTTCGATTTCAGCATGGTGGGCTATCCCCTGCGCAACACCCTATCGGACCACGGGCATGTGGCGCGGGGCGTCTGTGAGGTTGCGCTCGATGGCGCCTTGATCAGCGTGCAAGAGCACACCCGTATCCAGGCTTTTGCCGACGGCATCAAGACCTGGCATGAAGACACCGGTTGGACGCCGCTTGCGCCGGACATCCGGGTCTCCATGAACTTCTGGGGTTTTACCCCCGCGTTGTTTCCCGAACTTGAGCAGCGCCTCGCCGCTTTCCTGCGCGAGGATGAGGCATCTCTGCTACGCAGCGAGCTGTATCTGCCCACCGTGGTGGGTGAACTGATACAGGCGGGCCGCGCACACGTGCAAGTTTTACCCACGCACGAACAGTGGTTCGGCGTGACCTACCAGGCAGATCGCGCGGCCGTGCAGGCCGCCATGCGATCGTTTGTTGCCCAAGGGGTGTATCCCAACCGCTTGTGGGAGTGAAAGCCGCAGCAAGATTGGACTGGTGGTCTTGCGTGACTCAGCGACAGGGTGTAGAATGATGATAGTGTAACGTA
>CAZEPA010000035.1:0-15022 GCA_964513955.1 uncultured Anaerolineae bacterium
CATCCTGCCCTGGGCCATCCCGGAGTTCGTTGGCGCGCTCATCTGGCTGCGTATTCTTGAACCCGGCTTCGGCTGGCTGGCGCTGGCGCAGAGTATTCCCGCGGACGCGCTGCGCGCGCAAGCGGCTGCCGGCCCGAACGCGACCCTGCTGCAGCTGCTCGTGGCTGCCACCTGGTACGGCTTCCCGCTGATCATGCTGGCCGCCACCGCCTCGTTGAAACTGACGCCAGACGAGGTCTATGACGCCGCGGCGATGGACGGCGCCGTGGGCTGGCAGCGCTTCCGTTGGGTGACCTGGCCGCTGATGCTGCCGCTGCTGGCGCCCGCGCTTTTCGTGCGCGGCATCTTCGCCTTCAACCAGTTCTACCTGTTCTACACGATGGGCGTGGAGCCGCCGACCATCACGCTGGCCACGGCCTCCTACTACCTGTTCACACCCACCGGCTACTTCGGCGGCCAGTTTGCCGTATCGGCGGCGATCAACATTTTCACGGTGCTGGTGCTGCTAGGGCTGATCCTGTGGCTGGCCCGACTGACGCGCGGCGAGGCGACGGAGGAGGTGACCTATGCATAGGCTGACCTGGCGGCAGCAGGCTCGGTACCAGGCGGGTCTGGCTTTAATTGGCCTGTTCGTGCTGATCCCGCTGTGGGGCATCGTCTACCTGGCGTTCGATGGCGGAGTCAAAGGCTGGCCCACGACGTTCCGGGTATGGCCGGAACAATTCACCCTGGACGTGTTTGTGCGGATGTGGGAAAAGCCGGCGCAGGGCATGCCATTCCTGGCGCTGCTGCGCAACAGCCTGATCGTGTCGGCCGGCGCGGCGCTGGCGTCGGTTGCCCTGGGCGCCAGCATGGCGTATGCGTTCGCTCGTTACCGTTTCCCTGGCCGGCGGCTGGGGCTGTTCGGACTGCTGCTGGGCGTGCTGCTGCCCCCGGTAGCCCTGATGGTGCCGCTCTACCTGCTGCTTTCGGCCCTGGGCATCCGCACGACCCTTTTCGGGTTGACTGTGGTCTACACGTCGTTCGCCATGCCGTTTTGCATCTGGAACATGCGCGCCGCGTTTCAGGCGGTCGCAATCGAGCTGGAGGAATCGGCTTTCCTGGATGGCGCCTCGCCGTGGAGGGCGTTCTGGTACATTACTCTGCCCCTGGCCTTGCCGACCATCGCCGTCGCCGGGTTGATCGCGTTCCTGATCGGCTATTCAGAATTTGCCCTGGGATGGCTCTTTGTGGACAAAGCGCAAAACGTCACGCTGGCGATGGCAATTTCCGGCATGATCCAGTCATCCTACCTCGATTCGTGGGCCAACCTGGCGGCGTTGGCGCTCATGATGAGCCTGCCGGTCGTCCTCATTTTCCTCGGCGCGCAGCGCTATCTGATTGACCGGCTGCTGCTTGGCCCCGTGGAAGGTTGAATGGCCCCTGGAATTCTACGCAAGAGACTTGTTGATCTCCTACAACCCTGGTACAATGACAACTCCAAAATCCGAATGGTTCAAGACCTCTTGTTCTTGCTGGCTTGTCTCACTCCCAACCGCTGATGCCAAACTCGCTGATCCGATCTTTGGAACCATGCCGATCGTTGATTCCAAACCGAAGTTATCTTTCGCCGAAGGGCAGATTATGTCCAACTATCGAATTCGCCAAAGCGCACTTGTCCTGTTGATGCTTATGCTGCTCCCACTGCTGACCGCGTGTAATGACGAGCCGCCTGACACGCCGACGGCCGCCGTCACGCCCTCGCCCACCGCGCGGGCGCGGCCGGGCACGAAGACACCCCCGCCGCTGGTCAAACCAAGCTACTCCAGTCCTGACCTGGCCTTCAGTCTGGACTATCCAGGCGATTGGGGTGTGTCCGACAAAAACGCCAGCAGCGATGGTGTGCTCTTCTATGTGAGCGACCGTGAAACTTCGCTGTGGGTGCAGCGCGAGGAATTTGGCGGCGCGGCGGACGCGGCCAATCGCGCCGGCATCGCCTATCTCAAAGGCGTGAACTCACGACCGGGTATCAGCCAGGTGGTGTATCAGGGTGAACCCACCGTCTACCGCGCTGGCGGCCTCGATGGCCTGCGGCTGGACTACAGCTACGTTGCCCGCAACAAGACGCCGCAGCAGGGCATCTTCATTGCCGTGACGACCGCTGAAGGCCAGACCTACATGCTGAACTTTGAGGCGCCGCAGGCCGCTTACGCCAGCGACGTCAGTATTTTCACGGCGATGCTGCAAACGCTGCGCATCAGCGGCGTTGCGGCGGCTCCCTCGAATCCTGACAGCAAACCGCCAACGGATCGCAGCGCGGAAGCTGAATGGCTCATTATGCTCTATGTGGACGCCGATGACAACATCCTCGAACGCGACATGATGGTGGATCTGAATGAGGTCGAACGCGTGGGTTCCAGCGACCAGGTGCACATTGTGGCGCAGGTGGATCGCTACAAGGGCGCGTTCAGCGGCATGGGCAACTGGACATCCACCAAGCGCTTCTACATCACCAAAGACGACGACCTGGGCAAGCTCAGTTCGCCAGAGCTGGCCGACCTGGGGGAACTGAATATGGCGGACGGCCAGACGCTCAGCGACTTCATCACTTGGGCCGTGGTCAACTATCCGGCGCGCAAACACGCGTTAATTCTGTCCGATCATGGCTCGGGTTGGCCGGGCGGTTTCAGCGATCCGGCGCCTGGCGGCCAGGGGCGGGACAAGTTGGCGCTGGCAGAAGAGATGGATGATAACCTGTGGCTGATGGAGCTGGACACGGCGCTTGGCGCCGCGCGCCAGAAAACCGGCTTGGATAAGTTCGAATTGATCGGATTCGATGCCTGCCTGATGGGCATGTTGGAGGTCTATACCACCCTGACTCCCCATGCCCGCTATGCCGTGGCTTCGGAAGAAGTGGAACCGGCGCTGGGTTGGGCCTATGCCGGCTTTCTCAGCCAGTTGAGCGCCAACCCGGCGATGAATGGCGCGGATTTGGGGCGCGCCATTGTCAACAGCTACATCGCGCAGGATCAACGAATCCTGGATGCGACCGCGCGACGCCAGCTGCTCAAAGAAAATGACATGGACGAAAGCCTGGATTCGCCCAGCGTGGTCAAGGAGTTCAGCGTGGATGTCACCCTGGCCGCGGTTGACTTGAACGCCATCCCGGCGCTGAACCAATCCGTGAATCAGCTCAGCACGCAGTTAGCGGGCCTGGAGCGCAGCAAGATCACCGGCGCCCGCGCCAACGCGCAGAGCTTCGAAAACGCTTTTGATGACAGCGCCGCGTCTCCTTACATTGACCTGGGACACTTTGTGAAATTGCTGCGCTCGCAGAGCGGCAGCGCGGCCGTCAAGCCGGCGGCGGACGCCGTACTGGCGGCGATAGGGAAAGCCGTTGTCGCCCAACGCCACGGGCCAGAGCGCCCCGGCGCCACGGGCATTTCGATCTACTTCCCCAGTCGTACGCTCTTCCGCACACAAGACAATTGGCAGTACACGCGCATCGCCAGCCGTTTTGCGCAGGCTTCTGGTTGGGACGATTTCTTGGCTGCACATTATGGCAGCCGGCGCAGCGATGCGGCGCCCAAACGCACCGTCACCCGTTTTGCGGCGTTGAGCAAGCCGATCCAGATCGAACCACTGCGCTTGTCCGCAACCACGGCTGCCGCGGGCCGGCCCGTCAATCTGCAAACCACGATCAGCGGCCGAAACTTGGGCTTTGTCTACCAGTTCATCGGCCGCACGCTGCCGGAAGAGCAGGCCATTCTGATCGAGGACATGGACTATGTCATGGCGGATGATACGCAGGAGATTGACGGCGTCGCCTATCCAGCCTGGCCCGCAGAGGATGTGGCGGTAGACCTGGACTGGGAACCGACGCTGTTTAGTATCAGCGACGGCGTCACCACGGCGCCGGCGCTCCTGATGCCAGCGGCCTACGGCGACACCCCAACCTACACCGTGGAAGGCATCTACCGCTTTGCCGATGGCAGCGCGGAGCGTTTTGCGCGCATCTCCTTTCGCGACGGACGCCTGACCCAGGTGCTTGGCTATCCACGGCTGAGCAACCTGGGCGCGCCGCGCATCATCACCCCGGCGCGTGGCGACACATTCACGGTGCTGCAGCAAATGCGCAAAGTGGCCAACGCGGCCGCAGATGCGCTCGATGCCGTCAGCGAGCAAGGCGCGGCCTTCACACGTGAAGGGGGCACGCTCACCTTTGGCGACACGGCCTGGACGGTGGTCGAAAGGCCCGCGCCGGCCGGCAGTTATGTCATTGGCGTGATTGCTGACGACCTGGATGGTCAACGCAGCGCGCAGTTTGACACCGTCTTTGTGGAAAATGCGCAGGCTGTGGCCGTGAAGGGTTTCAAACCCTACACCAACGCCGCCCTCGCCATTGCCTTGCTCTATCCCGCGGCCTGGAGCGTGGAAGAGGATGCGGCCAACGACATGGTGTCGTTTACCGACGAGGAAAACGGCGCGTTGGTGCTGGTCGTGCGCGACAGCTACCCCGACGCCGACAGCGCAGACGCCGCCAATGCCCAGGGGCTGGCCGACGCGCTGGCCTTGTTTACGGCCGACAGTGAACTGAAGGACGTGGTCGTCGCACCGCAAGCAGAATCGGTGCTGCTGGGTGCGTACCCGGCCATGCAGCGCGGGGTCACGTTTACCCTGGATGGCGAGCCGCTGCAGGCGCTGGCGGTCGTTTCGTCGCCCACGCGCAATGCCACCTTCACCGTTCTGCTGCTGAGCGCAGCGACCGATTTCTCGGCCATGCAAGCCACCTTCCAGCCCCTGCTCGCCAGCTTCGACATCATGCTGACGGGCCTCAACAAGGAGCCGTTGGGATCGCCGGCGCCTGACATCCAGCGCGTCTTGTGGCAAGACACCTTCAACGCCGATGACAGCGGCCTCACGGACGACAGCGGCGATTGGGGCGCGGCCGGTTATTCTGCCGCGGGCCACTATGCCGTCAGCTTGAACCCTTACGGCGGCCCGCTGTATGACTACTATGCGGACGAAAGCCTACCCGCGCGCTTTGTGCTCCAAGCCGCGGCCAGCTTCAGCGGCGCGGTGAACAACGGCTACGGCCTGATCTTCCAGGTCACTGACAGCGAGCAGTTCTACAGCTTCCAGATCTCGGGCGATGGCTACTTTGGCGTGGATCGCATTGATGACGCGGAAACCGTAACGACCTTGATTGACTGGACGCCGTCGGATTTGATTCTGACAGCCGAAAAGGCCGTCAATACGCTGACGGTGGCCGGCGATGGCGGCGCGTATCGCCTCTACATCAATGGCCGACAAGTGGCCAGCTTCAACGATGACCGCTATCAAGGCGGCGCCTTTGGGCTGATTGCCGATAACTACGATGAGCAGGCCCCGGCCAGCTTCACCTTCGATGAGCTGACGATGGGGGCGCCGTAACCCTAAAATGGGCAAACCTCACCGAAGAAGCAAGTCGAGACCGTCATGCCCACGATCTTGAGCCTTGCGCCGGCCGCGGCCGGCAAGACAACGTATGTGCTAGAGGCTGCCCGCCAGGCCGCGCAGGGCCTGGCGGGCGTTCCGCGCGTGGTGGTTGCCACACGCCTGCAAGCGGCCGCCGCGCGCCAGCGCCTCGCTGCGGTAGGTGGCGCGCTGGGTGTGCGGATTTTGACCTTCGACGACCTCTACACCGAGTGCCTCGCCGCGGCCGGCGAGGTTTACACCGAGTTGAGCGAACCCGTGCAGTATCGCCTGCTGCGCGCCCTGGTGGATGCCCTATCACTGCGGCACTACGCGTCGTTGACCGGCCGCCCGGGTTTCATCCAGGCCTTGCAGCGCCTGATTGGTGAATTGAAGGCCGCGCAGATCTACCCCGAGGATTTTGCCGCCCGCGTGCAGCAGATGGGCGCTGAGCCGCGGCTGCAGGAACTGGCCGCAATCTACCTGGCCTATCAGCAGCGCCTGCAAGACAAGGGCTGGGCCGACCGTGCCGGCATGGGGTGGTTGAGCGTGGAAGCCCTGGCGCAGCGCGCTCCCCACGTCGGCCGCGACTGGCCGCTGCTGGCAGTGGACGGTTTCGATGATTTCACGCCCATCCAGGCTGCCTTGCTCAGCCTGCTGGCCGCGCGCGTGGGTAAGATGCTAATCACGCTCACCGGCAGCGTGGATGGCGACCGTCGTCCACTGGTTCACCGCCGCTTTGCGCGCACGCGGCAAATCCTCAGCGATGCGTTGGGCATGCAAGCCACGGCCATGCCTACGGCAGCCCACCGCGCGGCTCCGCGCCTGGCCTACCTGGAAGCCAATCTCTGGCGGGGCCAGGTCAGTCCGCCGCCGGCCGCGCCCCTGGAAGATCACGCTGGCGCGGGCCCGTTCTTGGCGGCCGCCGACCTCACGCTGATCGAAGCGCCTGACCGCACGGCCGAAGTGCGCGCGGCGCTGCGTTGGCTGAAGGCGCGCCTGCTGCTGGACAACCGTCAGCCTGGCGAACTGGCGCTGCTCATGCGCAACGTGACGCCCTACCGCGCAGCCATTGAGCAGATTGCCGCTGAATTTGGCCTGCCGCTCCGTCTCGTGGATGGCCTGCCCCTTGCGCTAAACCCGGCGATCGCGGCCTTGCTCGACCTGCTGCGCCTCGCGCTGCCCGGCCCCGATCAACGGCCGGCGCTGCCCCGGCGCCTGGTGATTGAAGCCTGGCGCAGCCCGTACTTTGATTGGCGCGTGCTGGCGCCGGAGGGCATCGGCCCCACGGACGCGGACCGGCTGGATGCGGCCGCGCGCCAAGGGCGCGTCATTTCTGGTCTGGCCCAATGGGAAGAAGCGCTGGCGCTCCTTTGCACACGCGCCGCGGGCGCGGCTGAGGGCGACTCTGCATTTTCCCCGCGGCAAGCTGCCAGCTTCGATGTGGACGAGGCGCCCCAGGCATCGTCCCCGCCCGCGGCCGAGGCCGCCCGCGCACTGCAGGCCCTTTTTCGACGCTTCGTTGATTTCCTGACGCCGCCCGCCGGCGAACAGCCGCGGCGCATTTTTGTCAGCTGGCTGGAAACTCTGATGGGCGACGATCCACAGCCGGACCCGGATGACGAGGCCGGCCAACTGTCGCAGCCGGACTCGCTGCACATGGCGGCGCAGGCTCGGCGTGCGCCGCCGGTCGTAGGCGGGCGAGACGTGGAGGCCCTGGTTTGTCTCAAGGATGTCTTGCGTGGCTTGGTATGGGCCGAGGAAGCCGTCGCCAGTCCACCGGTGGATTTCGATGGCTTCGTGGCCGATCTGAGCGGCGCCATCGCCGCCGCGGCCTATCATCCGCCCGCGTCGGCCCACGGCAATGACATCATTGTTGCGAACGTCATCCAGGCGCGTGGCCTCTCCTTCCATGCCGTCGCGGTGCTGGGACTAGCCGAAGGCGAGTTTCCAGCCAGCCTGCGTGAAGATGCCTTTCTGCGCGAAACCGATCGTGCGCACCTCCGCCAGCTCGGCTTGCCGCTGCCTTCGACCCTGGACAGTGCAGAAGTCGAGTTCTTCTACGAAACCATCACGCGGCCGACGGCGCAGCTGCTCTTGACGCGCCCGCGCCTGGCCGACAATGGCGCGCTCTGGCAGGCATCGCCTTTCTGGGAGGAACTGCGGCGGCTGGTGCCGGCGCCGCCCGTCGGCTTAACCAGCGAAAGCCTGCCTTCGCCGTCGGAAGCTGCATCATGGCCGGAATTGATTGAAACCCTGGCCGCGCAGCCCGGCTTGACCGCGGCGCGCGCCTGGGCGCAGCAGGCCGACCCCGAACGCTGGCTGGCGTTGGCTACGGCCGCCGAGGTCTTCCAGGCGCGCAGCCGAGACGGCCAGCATTTGTATGATGGCGACATCTCCGCATGGGCGGCGGCGTGCGGCCAACGCTTCGGCCCTGCTTTCACCTGGAGCGCCAGCCGCTTGGAAACCTACCGCAGCTGCCCGCTCTTCTTTTTCTTCGCCAGCGTCCTGCGCCTGGAACCGCGCGGCCAACCGGTTACAGGCCCAGACGCCGCGCAGTTGGGCAACATCTACCATCGCATCTTCGAGCGGGTGTATCAGGCCGCCAGCGACCCGCGCGATCATGTGTCGGTGCTGGCGGCCTTGCCAGAGGCAGCCCGCCAGGCGCTTGACGCCGCCCCTGGTCGTGAGGGTTTCCGAGTGACGGCATGGTGGGCGCAGACGCGGGCCGAAATCGAGGAGGATGTGCGTCGTTCTCTGTGGGGCCTGGTCGAGCTGCGCGGAGACTGGCAGCCAATCGGTTTCGAGCAGCGCTTCTTCGACGCCCAAACCCTGGAAGTCACGGTGGCCGGCGACAGCTTCCGTTTGCACGGGGTCATTGACCGGATTGACCGCACGCCAGACGGGCGTCTGCGCGTGATTGATTACAAAACCGGCGGGCCGAGCAGCTTCACACGCCAGGCTGTGGAGGCGGGCAAGAAACTACAACTGCCGCTCTACGCTTTGGCGGTACGCGACGCCTTGCATTTAGGACAGCCGGTGGATGGCTTCTACTGGCATGTGCGCCAGGCGCAGCCGAGCGATTTCACGCTGCAGGGCAGCCCAGGCGGCCCTGTCGCCGCCATGCAGCGTGCGGCCGATTTCGCCTGGGAGGCCGTGCAAGGGATTCGCGCCGGCCGCTTCGCGCCCACCCCGCCGGCAGACGGCTGCCCCGACTACTGTCCGGCCGCGGCTTTCTGCTGGCGCTATCGGCCGCGGTACGTAGGCTAGAATCCATGACAACCACCCTGTGGCCGCATCCCATCGTCGCGCAGATGCATCCAAGCGCGGAGCAAGAACCGCCTATTTTCGCGTCTGGCGCGGACGTGGTTGTGACGGCCGGCGCGGGCGCGGGGAAGACGCGCACGCTCGTCGGGCGCTACCTGGCCTTGCTGGCGGCTGGCGTCAATCTGCGCGCGGTGGTCGCCATCACCTTCACGATCAAAGCCGCCCGCGAAATGCGCAACCGCGTGCGCAACGAAATGCGCCGCTACTTGGAACAGCCTGATTTGCCCGAGGCAGAGCGCGAACGTTGGCAGGCGCTCTACAGTGAACTCGACGCCGCGCGCATCAGCACGATCCACAGCCTGTGCGCTGACATCCTGGCCGCGCATCCCGCCGAAGCCCAGGTGGACCCGCGTCTTACCGTGTTAGACGAAGGGCGCGCCGCGCTCTTGCGCACCCAGGTTCTTGATGAAACCCTGGCCTGGGCCGCCGATGAACCGTCTGCCAGCGCCTTGTTCGTCACCCTCGGCGAAAGCGCCTTGCGCGCGGCCCTCAGCAGTCTGCTCGCCCGCCGCCTCGACACAGAAACCGTGCTAGCGCGGCTGCCCGCGGACATCCTGGCGCATTGGCGCGACACAGGCCCTGAGCTGACCACGGCTGATGCGGCGCTGGCGCCCGTGGTGACGGCGCTGCAGCGGCTGTTCGCCTGGGCCGCCGCCCGCTATGCCGCGCGCAAACAGGCGCAGAACGTGCTAGACTTCGATGATCTGGAAGCGGGCGCGCTGGCCCTGCTCACCGCGCACCCGTCCGTGCGCGCCCGCTGGCAGACCGACATCCAGGCGCTGCTGGTGGACGAGTTCCAGGACACCAACGCGCGCCAGCGCGCGCTGCTCCGCCTGCTCAACGAACCAGGCGGCAAGCTCTTCATCGTGGGCGACGCCAAGCAGTCTATTTACCGCTTTCGCGGCGCAGATGTGACGGTCTTTCGCGCCGAGCGCCAGCAGATTGCGCAGGACGGTCTGGCGTTCAGCTTGCGCACTTCGTATCGGGCGCATGCCGACCTGGTGACCGGCCTGAATGACCTGCTGCGCCCTGTGCTCGGTGTGCAGGCAGCCAGTGCACGGCCCTGGGTTGAGCCGTTCGAAGCCATCGCGCCGGCGCGCACGCAGCCTGGCCCTGGCTTTCAGCCGCCCTACATCGAGCTGCATCTCACCGTCGGTACGAAACAGGATGCGCTGGGCCGCGCGGCCGACGCCGTGGCCGCCCAGCTGCGCGCGCTGGTCATGGCGTGCGGCGTCCACAACGAACATGAGGGGCAGACCGCGCCGCTGACCTACGGCGATATCGCCATCCTCTGTCGCGCTTCCAATTCGTTTGCGGCCTATGAAGAAGCCCTGGCGCGCGCCGGTATTCCCTATGTCACCGTCGCCGGAGGCGGCTTCTACGACCGGCCCGAAATTCGCGATCTACTCAACGCGCTGGCCGCGCTGGCCGATCCAACCGATGACCTGGCCCTGGTTGGCCTCCTGCGTTCGCCCATCTCAGGCCTCACGGACGCCGCGCTGTATCGCTTGAGCGACGCGCCCGCGGAGAGTTGGTGGCTGCGTCTGCAGCAGCATGGAACCATCTTGTCAGGCGCAGAGGGACAGCGCCTGACCCGCATCGCGCGCCTGATCCGTGATCTGCACGATCAGGTTGGTCGTGTGACTGTTGCGGATTTGCTCAAAGCGCTGCTCGATGCCACTGACTACCGCGCAGCGCTGCGCCTGACCGGCGATGCACGGGGCGCGCGCAACGTCTCCAAGCTGTTGGCCGATGCGCAGGCAAGCGGTCTGGTGAGCATCGGCGATTTTCTAGACTACGTCAACCAGCTGAAGGACAGCGGCGTGCGCGAGGGTGAGGCGCGCACGGTCAGCGAAGGCGCGGTTCAAATCATGAGCGTACACGCGGCCAAGGGGTTGGAATTCCCGGTGGTGGTCATCGGCGATATCAACTACGCCTCACGCGGCCATGATCGGCTGCTCCTACATCCCACGCTGGGCCTGGCGCTGGCGCTCGCGGATGAGCAAGGGGTCAAGCCAGCCATCCATGCTGCGGCCGCGGCCTGGGAAGCTGATCAGGACGAGGCTGAGTCGGCGCGGCTGCTGTACGTGGCGGCCACGCGGGCGCAGGAAAAGCTGATCATCAGCGGCTGCGTGCGCTTGAAGAAGGATCAGACCGTGGGATGGCTCAACGGCTGGCTGAAGCTCATCGCCGGCCCGGCCGTGACCAACCTGGCGAATCAGCGCATTGCGCACCAAGAGACAGGCGACAAGCGGCACGAGTTGTCGTTGCGCGTGGGGGCCGCGACGCCTGTGGGGTGCATGGTGTACGAACCAGGGTACCCCTGGCGCCAACCCATGGATGCGCCTGCTGCCGAGAACCAGCCGCCGTCGGCTGACGTGGCCGCGCCTCCTTTGTTAGCGCCGCTGCCGCGGGTCGCCGGCTCGGAACCAGACACACCGCGCCAAACATGGCGCGTGGCGCGTCATGTTTGGCGCGTGGCGCCGCCGGCCGCGCGCCCGTATGCGCCGGCGTGGGTCATCGGCTCGTTGGTGCATGAAGCCCTGGCTGCGTGGCGTTTTCCTGATGCTGATTTTCCGCGCTGGGCGGCAGCCCGCGCGCGCAGCTACGGACTGACCGCCAGCCGGCAGGTGGAACACGCGATCAGCGAGAGCGTGCGCCTGCTCCACCGGTTTACGGCGCATCCGCTGTATCAAGAAATGGATCGCGCGGCGCAGCGCCTGCACGAGGTGCCCTACAGCATGATGGTGGATGGGCGCACGGACGAAGGCGTCATGGATGCCTTGTTTCGGCAGGATGAGCAATGGACAATCGTGGAGTTCAAGACGGATGCGGTGTCAAATGCCACGGCCATTGCCGCGCATCTGCAGCATCACGATTATCTGGAGCAGGCTGGCCGCTATGCGATGGCCGTGGAGCGCCTGCTGGGTCAAACGCCGCGTGTGCTCTTCTGCTGGCTCAACGTGGCCGGGCGCATCGTGCTCACCGAGATGCCAAATGGGGCGCGCACGTGATCACCACGAGCACAGGTGAGCGCGAGTGAACACACCAAACCTGCAAACTGTCCTCTACGAGATTTCCGCCAGCAGCGATGCCAGGCGCGCCTTGACCGCTGCGTAGCCAAAATGGGTATGCACGAGCTGGCGACCCTGCTCGGCCAGGCGCAGCCAGAGGGCGTCATCCTGGTAGAGCTGCGCGACCGCGGCGGCAAAGGCGGCGGGCGCGTCCGCCACCAGCGCATGCACGCCAGGCTCGATGTACGCGCCTTCAGCCGCAACGCTCGTCATCACCACCGGCAGCCCGTGCGCCATGGACTCCAGCACTTTGCCTTTGATTCCGGCGCCAAAACGCAACGGCGCCACGCTCAGCCGGCTGTGGCGGAAAAATGGCTCCAGGCTGGGCGCATGCCCCACAATCTGCACATCAGTCGCGGCCAGCGCCTCGATCTCCGGCGTGGACAGGCCCACGAGCTGCAGGCGAACGCCGGGCAGCGCCTGGCGCAGCCGCGGCCAGATCGTGGTCACCAGGTAGTGCGCGGCGTCGCGATTGGGCCTGTGCACGAAATTGCCCACAAAGAGCAGGTCGCGACGATCGGCGACGCCCAGCTCATCGTCCGATGCCACGTGCACGTTGGAGATGACGCGCACGGCCGCGGCTGGTCGCAGCGCGGCCAGCACAAGCTGCTCATCTTCCGTTACCACCAGCGTGACGTCAGCCTGCGTGACCATCTGCAGTTGACTGGCCTGCACCGCCTGCGCCTGCGCGGCCAACTGCGGGCTGCGCTGCACCTCGGCCGCGCGCGCCATGCTCACGAAGGTTAGCTCGATCGTATCGAACACCATCGCGGCCTGGGGCGCCGCGCGGCGCAGCGCGGGGATGAAGTCCCGCCCGCCGCTGACACCAAGCCAGATGGCATCAAACCGCGCCCCGTGCTCAGCCAGGTAAGCGGTCACTGAAGTGGGCGGCGGCGCCTCGATGCCGTGGCTGATCAACAAGGCTTGCGCGGCCGCTGCGCGCTGCTGGTACATGGGATGAAAGCCCTGGCCTGCGGATAAATTCGTAACCGACCAGCCAAGCTCGATCAGCATCTGCATCAGGCGAAAAATACGCAGGGACGCGCCATCAAGATCAGGAATGGGCGCGGTATGCGTGATGACCAGAATGTTTCGCTTCATCGTTGGGTGTACACCCGACCACAGGGAACGCAGAGAGCACAGAGAAGCCGCAAATTGGCAATACCTCTGTGCTCTTTGTGATCCTTGCGTCTTTGCACCTTGGCGCCTTTGCGTTGAAGCATTTGGCTTGTCCGAGTTAGGATGTCGGCGTGGCGTTTGGCGCCGGCGTGGGCGTGGGCGGCTGGATGAAATCCTGCACCGTCTTCGTCACGAAGTCGCGCACGCTGTACTCGGACGCTTTGACAATATAGGCCGAAGCCGACGATTTGACATAGTAGCTGTTATCGGTCGCGTCTTTGGCGCCAATCGTCAACGTCAGAGTCGTCACTGGCCGATCGGCCGGCTTGATTTGCACCGTCACCGTTGCCTGCGGCTTGTCCAGTCCGTATTCCGGCTTGTCCTGCTTGCCCACCGGCTTGAGCAGAGTCACATTCGCTACCTGGCTCACCAGCGAGGTGACCGCGCCGGTGTTCAGCGGCGCGCCTGCGGGCAGGTTGTTAAGCGCCCACGTGCCAGAAACGTCTTTCGAGAATTGCAGTGTGCCCGTGATGTTGGTAATCGTCAGGCCGATCATCTCAGTCTGTGTGATCGTGACATACGTGGTTTTGATCCAGGACGCATCCTGCGCGCCCAGCTCGTAGCTGGACAAATCGCTGGCGAGATAAACGTCGTTCTGCTGATCCGCGCGGACGTGCGTGGCGCGGGTTCCTGGCGCCGAGCCAACCAGGAGCGTGTGCGTCGCGCCGCTGGCCAGGGTAAACTCCACCTTGCGCAGAAAATCGTCAGCCGCCACTTGCAGCCGCTTATGACTGTCGCTGGTGCGCGTCACCAGGCGGTTGGTTTTGATCGCCGCGATCTTGTCCAGCACTGGCGTGACCTTGCTGCCGTCCACGGGGAAATCGTCTGCGCTGGGCAAGACCCAGTCGCTGCCCGATTTCTTGATCTCCACCACATTCTTGTCGTTGTCGGTGATCTTGAGCGCGGTCACGTCGCTAGCCTTGAAGTCGGCAAAAAGCGGTGCGCCCGCGCTGGCCGGCGCGGAGCGCGGCCACAGGACAATCACCGCCAACAGCACCTGCGCCAGGAGAATGCCCGCCAGAATCTGGTTACGTTTGCTCATGATGTTCTCCGTCTACGTCGTGGAGGCGCATGCCCGCGCTCGCCCGTCGGGCGGGCATCAGGCGCGCCCCTACTTCACTTCCCTGTCTTGACCTCAACCAGCGCCATGGGCTTTTCACTGCGCCGGCGCATTGTCCACACCGCGCCGATGCCGGCCAGGGCCAGCAGCGCCAGGGCATAGTTAGCAACTTCCCAGGTGGACTGCTCGCCTGCGGCCATTGGCTTGAGCACGCGTGACTGCGTCCCGCGTGAACGAATCGTCAGCAGGTCAAGGTCTTCGGCCGACCAATCCACCGCGTTCTGCATGAATTGCAGCGAGTTGAGGTAGCGGTCCTGGGTCAGGTTGGACGAGATTTGGAAAATCAGGTCGTCCACAAATTCCGCGCTGCCGATGACAACCAGGCGCGCGGTGTTGGGCGATGATTCGATCGTCGCGGCCGTCACCGGCGCAGGCGTCGCCGCGGGCTGGTTCGGGTCAGTCGGCGCTGCGGTCAGCGGAGAGGGCTTGCCTTTGAAGAAGCTCTCGAACGAGCCTTGCACGGAAACCGCCAGGGTTTGGCTGGCGCGCGCGCCTTCAACTGGAAAACCGAGCTGCGGATAGAGCTGCATGTTCGGCTGGATGTCGGTGTTGGTTCGCAGCCAGGAGTCGGCGCTGGATTTGAGCAGCGGCACGACGGTGCGGCCACTGTTTTTGGTCGGGTCTGTCAACACCGGCGAGGCCCAATGGAGTGTGACGGCCGGCAGGTTGGCGACCACCGGGCTGTTCTTGTCCATACCGTTGTTGCGCACATCCACGAAGAACGGGTAGCTGATGGCCTGAATCTCGCGCACCTGTGTGCCGCCCACGTCACGGTTGACCGCCACTGGGAACGGCTCGTTCTGCGGATCCATCACGAGCGCCTGAGTCACGGTGATCCCGTAGCTTTGCAGCATCTCCTGCAGGCCGCCGCTGATCGCTTTGATGCCCA
>CAZEPA010000036.1:0-14894 GCA_964513955.1 uncultured Anaerolineae bacterium
CGTGTGGATGTCATCATCACCTCACCGCGCAAATTGACTGCCCGGCCTGGGCTGCAAGCCTGGCAAGAGGGAGCGGCCCTGCCCCTGCCCTGGCAAGCGGTCTATCGAGACACGACTGCAGTCGGCGGCGATTTGGTTATCTGGGAGAAACCGTGAACAATCAAGACAACATGCCGCGCCGCGTCTTCCTGAAACGCGCGGCGTGGGTGAGCGGCGCCTTAGGCCTGGCGGCTGCGGGCATCGGCGGCAAATTCGTGTTGGACAATCAGGGGCGCGCCGCAATCATCAGCGAACGCGAGCGGCTGCGGCCCACCGGCGGCATCGCCTGGCTCACCCAAGAGGAATATGTTTTGCTCGGCGCGCTGGCTTCGCACCTGGCGCCGTCGGACAACAACGGGCCAGGCGCACCCGAAGCGCAGGTGGTTGACATTGTAGATCGGCTGATCGCCACCTCGGCCCACCGGCGCGCGCTGTACGCGCCCGGGCTGCTGGCCTTCGATGAGTTGGCGCAGCGCACGCACGGTGCTGTCTTCGTCGAACTGACGCGACCCGAGCAGCAGACGCTGCTGGAGGCAGTGGACCAAATGCAGCAGAACATCAACCGCACGACGACGACGCTGCCGGATCGTGTGGAACGCAAGGCCCAAGATCTTTACCACGATTGGGAGGGTCTTGGCCCGGCGTTGAACCTGTTTCCACAGCTTGTCAACGATGTGATGCAGGCGTTTTACACCAGCCAGGTCGGTTGGGATTGGCTGGGCTATGACGGCCCTCCGATGCCGCGGGGCTACGTAGGGCGCCTTGGGAATTGTGCACCGTCATGAGCGACCTCATTCAGAAACCGAGTTTTTTCCAGCCGCGCGCCCGCGAGATGGCCGATGTGGTAATTGTCGGTTGTGGGGCAGGCGGCGGCGTTCTAGCCAAGGACCTGGGCGAAGCCGGCCTGCACGTGGTGGTGCTTGAAGCGGGCAAGCGCTTCAACCCCTACGTGGACTATCGCACCACCGAGCGCGACTTCGAGGTTTCGGCCGCGCGTGTGTTCGAACCCGAAGATCCGCGCCGCGACCTGTACACCTCCGGCGGCGCCAACTGGTTCAACTACAGCCGCGCCAAAGGCGTGGGCGGCTCAACCCTGGTGTATGTGGGCGTGTCGCCGCGTTTCCATGAGTCTGACTTCCGCGTGCGCAGCGCGGATGGGATTGCGGACGATTGGCCGTTGACCTATGCCGATCTGGAGCCGTACTACACCCGCGTGGAGTATGAAATCGGCATTTCGGGGCCATCCGGGGCAGAGGCCAATCCGTTCGACCCGCCGCGCAGCCGGCCATTTCCGCTGCCGCCCTTCCCCTACAACTGCGCCAGCCAGGTCATCAAGCGCGGGGCCGATCGCCTGGGGCTGCACATGGTTCACTCGCCCGTCGCGCTGCCCAGCAAGGCGTGGAACGGCCGGCCCGCGTCGGTACAGTGCGGTGGGTGTCGCCTGGGCTGCAAGATTGGGGCGAAAGGCAGCATTGACGTGACGTACGTGCGTAAAGCCGAAGCCACCGGCCGCGTCGACATTCGCCCGCAGTGCATGGCGCGAGAGATCACGGTGGGAGCGGACGGCAAAGCGCGCAGCGTCATCTATTTTGACGCCGATCGCCGCGAGCAAGAAGTTGAAGCGCGCGCCATCATCCTGGCGGGCAACGCGGTCGAAACCCCGCGCCTCCTACTGCTGAGCAAGTCGTCCCGTTTTCCCAACGGCCTGGCCAACTCCAGCGGCCTGGTGGGCAAATACTTCACAGAACATCTGGCGATGTTCACGTACGCCGTGTTCGAGGAACGTGTGGATAGCTACCGCGGCATCCCGGCCGGCGGCATGATACAGGACTTCTACGCGACGGACAAACGCAACCACTTTGCGCGCGGCTTCACCGTGGAGGTGAACAACGGCTGGCAGTGGCCGGTCAGTGTGGCGCAGCGCGTGCCAGGGTGGGGCGCCGGCCACAAGCAGCGCGTCAAAGAGCTGTTCGGCCATATGGTCGGCCTGGCCTCGGTGGGCGATCAACTGCCGGACCTGCGCAATGAAGTCAGCCTGGATCCGGTCGTCAAAGACCTGTACGGCCTGCCCGCGCCGCGCATCGTCAATGAGCCGCGCGCCAACGACCAGGAGATGCTCAAGGCAATTCGTCAGCGTTTCGATGAGGTCTTGCAGGCGGCAAGCGCGAGAGAAATTTGGGAGCCTGAATACCAACCGGGCGGATCGTCGCATTACCTGGGCACCTGCCGCATGGGCAGCGACCCGCGCACGTCGGTGGTAGACGCCTGGTGTCGCACGCACGATGTGCCCAATTTGTTTATCGGCGACAGCAGTCCCTTCGTCACCGGCGCGGGCGTCAACCCGGCGCTGACTATCTCCGCGCTGGCGACGCGCACGGCCGAGGGCATCATCGCCGCATTCAAGCGTGGCGAGTTGTGAGACCGGAACGTTTCACGGTCTTGGCGGGCGGTGTGCTCCTGCTGGCGCTGCTCTTGCGCCTGGTCGGGTTGACATGGGGCTTTCCGCACAGCTTCAACGTGGACGAGTCGCACGTGGTCTACCTGGCGAGCCAGTTGGCGCAGCGTTTTGCGCAGAGCGGCTCACTCGATCCCCAGGCGTCGTCCTACGGCGCCCTGCCGTTGTACCTGTTGGCGGCGAGCACCGCGCTGGCGGACCAGGCGCTGGCCTGGCTCAAGACGCTGGTTGCGGTTCCGTTCGATTCTGCGCCCATGCTCTACATCGGACGTTTGTTGGCGGCTCTCTCCAGCACGGCGACTGTCGGCTTAAGCATGGCGCTCGCCGGCCGGCTGTATCGTCATCCGGCGAACGAGGCTGCTGGCCGCCGGGCGGCGCTGTGGAGCGGCCTGCTGCTGGCGATTTGTCTGCTGCCGGTGCGCGAGGCGCATTTTGGCACGGTGGATTCGCTGCTGGTTGCGCTCATGATGTTGGTGCTGCTGCTCGGTGAACGGCTGGCGCGGCGCGGCGCCTGGCGCGACTATGCGTGGACCGGCGTCACCGTGGCATTGGCCATGTCCGTTAAAATCGGCGCCGGGCTTCTGGCCGCGCCGATGCTGGCGGCGCACCTGGCGCAGATTCGCCGCCCGCTCAATCGGCCTGCCCATTGGAAATTGCCTCAACTGCTCGTGTGCGGCCTGGTGGCGGTGGGCCTCTGGCTGGCGCTCAACCCCTACGCCTTGCTCAACCCGGCCGTCTACTTCGATCTGGATCGTAACGACAGCGTGCGCACCCAAAGCCTGGTCGTGGCCGGCGCCTTGCCCGTGCTCTACACAGCGCAATTCGACGGCACACCGCGCTTTCTGTACGCGCTGACCAACTGGCTGCGCTTCGGATTCGGTCTGCCGCTCACAGGGCTGAGCCTGGCCGCCGTCGGCGGCGGGTTTTGGCGGCTGTGGCAAGCGCGACGCAGGCGGCCCGCCGTAGAGAAATCTCACGGGATCGCCCCCACGGAATCAGAGCGCCTACCTGCCTGGTTTGCCGACGCTTATCTCCTGGCCTGGGTGCTGGCCTATTTTGTCGTGGCCGGCGGCGCATATGCCAAGTTCATACGCTACGCGCTGCCCCTCGCGCCGCCTTTGTGCATCCTGGGCGGGCGCCTGCTGGCCGACTTGTGGGCTGGATGGCGGCCCCGGGCGCCGAAACTGAGTTGGCAGACGATCGGCGGCCCCGTGCTGGCGCTGATCATCGCAGGCGCGGGGCTGCTGCACACCCTGGCTTACATACAGATCTATCGCCAACCTGATAGTCGTCTGCAGGCGGTCCACTGGATTCGGCAGCACGCGCCGGTCGGCGCCTCTATCCTGGTGGAAAAAGATGAAGGGCTGCTGCTGCACAAAGCAGAGAGCGAATACGGCTTGACCGGTTACAACTGGCGGGTCTGGAACCCCTACGAGGTTGACGGCGTAACCAGCGTGCGTTACCTGGCGCCGGTCGTGTCGCCAGGACAAACCGCCGCCTACCTGGACCGCTTGTTGACAACCGATTATGTCATCGTGGGCAACAGCTGGGCCGAGCGCTTCACGGCCGCGGCAGCGCGCTTTCCGGCGCAAGCAGCCTTCTATCGCCGCCTGTTCGCCGGTGAAACCGGGTATCGCCTCGTCAAAACCTTCCGCATCATCCCGCAGCTTGACCCCTTCGCCTGGGACGACAGCGGCGCGGAGCTCACCTTTCGCCTCTTCGATCACCCGGCCGTTTTCATCTTTGCGGCCGCGGGGGTGGGAGAGCAGAAGTGAGTTGGCCGCGTGAAAGTGGGAGATTGGAGATCGGAGATCAGAGATTGGGAGTGAGTGGGCCGCGGGGGGAGAGGAAATGTAGAATGATAACGTTGGGATTTTGGTCTTGCGATTTTGGTCATGGTATACTGCATGCGGGAATAGACTGCGCGTTTCCACCGAAGGGCACAGGCGCCATGGGTGCCCGCTCGCCATACGAAATGGACTTCAATCATGGCCTCCAATCAAGATAACATCATCCCGACGGCCAATCAAGACAGCATCCTGCCGACGGCCAATCAAGATAACATCATCATGAACGCGTTTTCGGAAAAGATGGCCGCGCGGCGCGCGCGCGCCGCCATCGAAACCGCCCTGCATGCCCTCAGCGCGGCGCATGGCGAACTTGATCTGCGCACCCGCGCCCGCGCCATTGCCCGCATGGGCGACCAGGTGCTGCCTGTGCTGCTGACCATGCTGGACACGACCGATCCCCAGATTCGCGGCGGCCTGGGACAGGTGGCAGCGTCACTCCATGCAGCCGGTGCGCCGGTGATCGAGTCCATGCGCGCGGCGGCCCAGGATAACCGCAGTCCCGACCAGGTGCGCATCACGGCGATCACCATCCTGGAGCGGTTCTTGGGGCAAGCGCCTGATGAAACCCTCTACGCTACGCTCTCTGACCCGCGCGCCATCATGCTCAATTCGGTGCGTGAAATGTTAGTGGCCGCGCAGCAGTCAGAATATGTCTACATCGAATACGTGCAGCAGCTCGAGTCGCAGCCGCTAGAAGTCGTGCTCGATCTGATCAACAGCCTCGATGCCATCGAACCCGAAGGACGCCTGGTGCTTCTGCGCCTGCTGGCCCAAGACAGTCGGGATGTCGTGGCCGCGCAGGCTGTCAACGCGTTGGGGCGCATCCGGATGCCTGCGGCGGTCGTGGGCCTGCGATGCCTGCTGCCCACTGTGTCGCCTGCGACGCGCGCGTTGGTTGATCGAAACCTGCGTAAATTGGCTCTGACTGGCGTGAGCGCTGAGCCCCCGCCGCAGCCAGAACGCGGCTGGCGCGCGCTGGTCAGCGGCGTTGACGGCGATGGCTATCGCGCCGTTTGGTTTGTGGCCCCGACGCGCGCGCCGGTCATCAGCCTCTACAAGCCTGGCGAAGTGACCTTCCTGGGCGTGCTGCTTGGCGACGCGGCCGGCATCCGCCTTTCCTTTGCCAACGCCAGCCTGCCCGAGGTGCGCATTCCTGGGCCGCACCTGGCCGGCACCTTCTGCGAATTGCTCATTCCCCACAGCGACCAGCCCTTGCGTCTGCTCGAAGCCCCCTTCGACTATGGCCGCAGCCTGGTGGCGGCCGCCGTTCAGCTCAATTACGAAAGCCAGGCCCCCATTGCCCACGAGTTCCGACTGCTTAACCCGTTGATCTGGCAGTTTGGCGAGCCTGCGTCGCCCCCGCTGCCTGATCTGCCCCCTTTGGCCGGCGACCTGGCGATCGCCAATCTACGCCAACAGTCGCGGGCGCTGCTCGATCATCGAGCCTTCAGTTCGTGGTTTGTTCACTCCGAGGCCGCGTATGACCTGGCCGAGCGCCTGCTGGACAGCCGCCGGCCAGCCTTTCCCACGGTTGACATGCTTGTACAAGAGTTGGTCACGCGTGACTTTAGCCCCATCAGCCTGATCGCCTACCGGCGCCGCCTGCTCGCGATGGTGCCCTGGTTGGCGTTCGCCGGCGACTTGAGCACGGCCGCGCTGGCGCGCCACCTGGCTGCCAGCCTGCAAGCGCCCGCGGATCTCAGCCATCCCTTCCTGCTGGAGCTGGCGCGGGCTGGCGTGGAACGCGCGGTCAGCAACTTGCGTTGGGGTTACGATCTACGCACCAGCCCCGCACCTCGTTGACGCAGGGCGCTGATCTCTCTGGAGGTGGATCGCGGAGACTAAAGATCGGAGACCAGAGATTGGAAATCGCGTGGGGCATGAGATAGAAACCCGGTTTTGATTGCGCGGCCTGGCAGCTTGTGCTATACTTTTTCTGTACTGTCTGCGGATTGAGGCTGAGGCGTGATACCCCTTCCTCGCCCCGCAGGCTGTTCCCCGTCGCATGATCCGATCGTGACTGGATCGGCAGCTCGTTTCGATCACCTGTGTGCAGCTCGGATGAGGAGGATGTAATGCCATTCGTTAGACGCTCGTTCAATTGGGCGTGGCGGGCGCTGTTTTTGGAACAAGACGTGTACGAGGACATGCGCGATGATGATAATCCATTCGTCGAAGGCCTATTCATTGTCGTCATCATCAGCGTCGCCGTCGCCCTGGTTGGCCTGGTCGGCACCGCGCTGGCGCGGACGGCCACGCCAGACCTGCAAGCGATGAAGCAGACCGTGCTAGACGGTTTGCATAACATGCCGTGGTTTGGTCAAATGCTGCAGGCTGGCGGGCAGCAGGCGCTCGACATGTTCAATCAGTTATATGACCTGGGCTGGCAGATCTTCCCGCGCCTCGCTGGCTACCCCGATGTCGGCAACGCGGCGCTGAACATTGTGCTCTTCCCGGTCGAGATGATTCTACTGTGGCTGATTTGGGGCGTGGTAGCCCATTTCGCGGCGCGCCTGCTTGGCGGCAAGGGCACACTGACCCAAACCCTGGGCGCCACCGCCCTGGCCGAAGCGCCGCAGCTCTTGAGCCTGGTCACGGTGATTCCATTCGTTGTCGTGGGCAGCGTCATCGGCGTCTGGCAAATGCTCTGTCGCTACACCGCGTTGAAAACGGTGCACGGGTTGAGCTGGCAGCGCGCCGTAGCAGCTACGCTGCTGCCGGGTATTCTCTTTGGCATCGTCATCATCGTGCTCGGCTTCGTCTTCAGCACGTTGATCTTTGGCCTCGTGGCCGGAGGGATAGCACAATGACAACCGATCTAAACAGCGTCAGCAACCGCGACTTTCGCAGTGTCAAATGGGGCGCCCTGCTTGGCGACATCCTGACGCTCAAAACCAGTGCATTCTTGCGCTTCCGCGATAGCGTGGATGGCATGCGCTACGCCATTGGCCTGCTCATCGTGGTCACCCTGATCGCCGGCAGCATCAGCTTCTTGTGGCAGATCGTGCGTAATCCGGTGGCTGACATGCAGACGGCGCGCAACACCTTCAACCAGGCGCTCGATCAGATGCAAGGCGCTGGCAACATCCCGCCGGAAGTGTTGACGATGGTTCGCCAGCAATTCGAGAGCGGGCTTGGCATTGCCGAAGGGATCATGGGTCTGCCGACCACGCTGCCGCGGCCTGTGGGCCGCTTCCTGGAAGCTCTGGGGCATTGGCTCTCGTCCCCGTTCGTGCGTCTCGGCGCTTGGCTCAGCTACGGCATCTGGGTGCTGCTCCTGGCGCGGCTGCTGTTGGGGGCAAAAGGCAGCCTGCGCGATTTTCTCACGACCACGCCGCTCTACAGTGTGCCCCAACTGCTGACGTTCCTGGCGCCTGTGCCCTGCCTGGGCAGCTTGCTCGGGATTGTCGCCGCGGTCTGGGGTTGGTTGATTTACACCAAGGCGACGGCGGTCAGCCTGGGATGGGTGCAGCAGCGCGTGGGCGCCGATGGCCTGGTCATTGGCGAGGAAACGCAGTGGGGCCGCGCGCTGGTCGCCGTTTTGCTGCCCGCGGTGCTGCTCTTCCTCGTGGCAATGATTCTGATTCTCGGCCTGATCGTGCTCATGGCCGCAGCCGGCAACGGCAACCGCTAAGGATAAGCAAAAAGAAACCTGGTTTCTGGCAGAAACCAGGTTTCTGAGCGAAAGAAGCGATGCCCGCACTGTACAACGTCCATACACCGACCGCGGCCTGGCAGATTTTTCGCCAGCATCTGCCGATTCACGTCACGACCGAAACCGTCGAGGTCGCCGCGGCGTTGGACCGCGTCTTGGCCGCTGCAATCCGCGCGCCGCACGATTTGCCAAGTTTTGCTCGCTCCACGGTGGACGGCTACGCCGTGGTCGCGTCCGACACCTTCGGCGCCTCCACCAGCCTGCCCGCCTATTTAACCGTCATCGGGGAGACAGCCATGGGGCAGGCCGCCAGCCTGCCCATCATTCCCGGCGCCTGCACCATCGTTCACACGGGCGGCATGATCCCGCCCGGCGCGGACGCCGTGGTCATGGTCGAACAAACCGAGGTCGTGCCAACCGGGCAGGCGCCCCAGGACGCCGCGACCGCGTTTCCGCACACGATCGAGGTTTTGCGCCCCGTGGCGCCTGGTCAGAATGTCATCCAGATTGGCGAAGATGTGCGCGCAGGCGCCGTGGTTCTGACGGCCGGCCGCCGCCTGCGCCCCGCTGACTTGGGCGGGCTTCTCGCCCTCGGCATCACGCAGGTCCTGGTGGCCCGGCCGCCGCGGGTGGCAATCCTTTCGCAGGGTGATGAGGTGGTGCCGCCGCCGCAGACGCCCGGGCCGGGCCAGGTTCGGGACATCAACAGCTACACCCTGGCCGCACTGACCCGACGCGCAGGCGCTGAACCGATCCTGATGGGGATTGCGCCTGACCGTCGAGAAATCCTGCTGGCTCTGGCTCGCCAGGCATTGACCCAGGCTGACGTGGTGGTGATCTCGGCCGGCAGCTCGGTCAGCGTGCGCGACATGACCGCTGAGGTCATCGCCGCGTTAGGTCAGCCCGGGGTCTTGGTGCATGGCCTCAGCGTGCGCCCCGGCAAACCCACGATCCTGGCTGTGTGCGATGGCAAGCCGGTCTTCGGGCTGCCCGGCAACCCGGTCAGCGCGATGGTTATTTTTGACCTGGTGGTGGCGCCGACGCTGCGCCTGTTTCAGGGGGAAGAAGAACCGCCGCCGCGCGTCGTGATGGCCCGACTGGCGCGCCCCATCGCCTCGGTGACAGGGCGCGACGACTATGTGCAGGTGCGCCTGGAGCAGCGTGGCGAGGAGCGCTGGGCCGTGCCGGTGTTTGGTAAGTCCAACCTGATCTACACCTTGATGCAGGCGGATGGCATGGTGCATATTCCTTTGGACAGCAACGGCATCAGTGAAGCAGCGTGGGTCGAGGTGAAACAATGACAGCGGCGCCCGACCAACCAGAAACGCCCCATTTTGCCATGCCGTTCAGCGGACAGACGCTGCCGGTGTTTGATATGCTGCATGGACAGCGTCGTTTGCAGCGGCTGCTCAATGCCTGCAGCAGCAGTCAGCAGATGGTCATCCTGACCCACAATGACCCGGATCCGGATGCATTAGCCAGCGCATGGGCCTTGCAAACCCTGCTCAACGCCCGGCTGAATAGGAATCCCAGCATCGTCTACGGCGGCATCATTGGGCGCGCCGAAAACCGCGCCCTCGTATCGAGCCTGGATTTGCAGCTAACCCAGGTGGACAAGGTCCATTGGAGCGATGTAGACGCCATCGCCCTGATTGACACCCAAATCGGCGCTTCCAATCATGCGCGGCCCCCTGACCTACCGGTGGTTGCTGTGTTCGATCATCACCCGCTGCGGCGCGCGCCGCAGCGAGCGCGCTACCGCGATGTACGTCCCTGCTACGGGGCCACTTCCACCATTCTGACCGAGTACCTGGTGGCGGCCGAGCTGCAGCCCCACAGCCAGCTGGCAACCGCCCTCTTTTACGGCATCAAGACCGATACGCGCGGCCTGGCCCGCGACGCCGGCGACTGCGACGCCTGGGCGTATATGATTTTGCTGGCTCTGATGGATCCCAAGCTGCTGGCAAAGATCGAACAAGCACGCGTGCCGCGCAGCTACTTCAAGGCGTTCAACGACACCCTCGCGCGAACGGTTCTGTATGACCGCGTGGCGCTCGCCAGTCTCGGACAGATGGAACGTCCCGATATGGCCGCGGAGATGGCCGACATCCTGGCTCGGCTCGAAGGCACTGATTGGGTTATTTGCTGGGGGCGTTACAACAACCATGTGGTGATGGCCGTGCGCACGCAGGTGCCAGAGGCCAACGCGGCGCGCATGGTGCGCCAGGTCGTGGGCGAAATGGGCGGCACGGGCGGCCATGCGCATATGGCTGGCGGCCGTATTCGGTATGACAATGACCCCGAACGTGTGGAGGACGAACTGCGCAAGCGTTTCTTGCGCGAACTCAATGTGGCCACAGCCACGGCGCAGCCGCTCATCACGTAGACGGCTAGAATATCGCGATCTGTTCGCCCATCACCGGCGGCGGCCGACGAACAATGACGTCTAGCAGTGCGGTGAGGCGGGCCGGCGCCTCTCGCAGAGTTGACCAGGCGAGCGAACGCTGACCATAGGGCTGCCGGTCGGCGGCCACGCCAATCGCGCGCACCCCTAGCTGCTGGCAGGTAAACAGCGCCCGCGGCAGATGAAATTCCTGGGTGACCAAAATCGCCGAGGTCAGGCCAAAAATGGCCCTCGCTCGGTAACAGGTGTCATACGTGCGCCGGCCGCCATAGTCAGGCTGCATGGCGCTCAGCGGCACTCCACGCGACTGGGCATAGGTCATCATCGCGCCCGGTTCATCGTAATCCACGAAACGGTTGTCTCCACTCAAGATCAGCTTCTCGACCTTTCCGGCATGGTACAACTGCACGGCCGTTTCCACGCGATCCTGCAACATCGGGCTGAGGCGACCGCTCGGATAAATCAACGCGCCAAAAACAATCGCCACGCGCTCGGTCGGCGCTTGCGCCAGGGGCACGATGCTCTTGCGGTAGTGCCAGCCCACAAAGCTGTACCAACCGCAAGCGAGCAAGGCAAAGCCGGCCATCACAACCACCAACACGCGCGCCCAACGGTAATGCTTTCTCATGATGTCTCCTGCGCACAGATCGTTTCCTGTTCCCAAAACGAACGGGTGTGCCTATTGGTTGCGGTAATCGCAGCAGCCTGGGTTCATGAGAACCCGGGATCCTCAGGCCGCGCGGCGCATGTATGACCAGGCGAGGCCGCGCTGGGGGGCAAAGAGGAAGACCAGGACAAAGACCGCCGTGGCGGCCAGGATGATGGCGGCGCCGGAGGCGACGTTCAGGTAATAGCTGAGGTAAAGTCCTGCCAGGCTGGAGAAGGCCCCAATCGCCGCGGCGAGGATCATCATCGTGGGGAGGCGCTTGGTCAGCAGGTAGGCCGAAGCAGCCGGCGTGACCAGCATGGCCGCCACCAGGCCGACGCCGACGGTTTGCATAGAGACCACGACCGTCAGCGCCAACAGGATCAACATCACGTTGCGTAGAAGCTCGGCGGGCAAGCGCAGCGTCGCGGCCAGCACAGGATCAAATGAGATAATCAAAAAGGGGCGGTAGAGCAGCACGACGACGCCCAGGATGACGATTCCCAGCCCCGCTGTCAACCACAGATCGCCCATGTTGACGCCCAGCACATTGCCAAAGAGAATATGGGTCAAATCCACGGCGTAGGTCTTGATCGAACTGATGAGCACTACGCCCAACGAGAGCGCGGCCGCGAACAGAATGCCAATGGCCGTGTCTTCTTTGATGGTTCCCTGCCGTGAGAAAAGCCCAATGCCCAGCGCCACCAGCACAGCCGCGACCAGCGCGCCCACAATCAGGTTTCCTTGCAGCAAATAGGCCACCGCCACGCCAGGAAGAATGGCATGCGCCATGGCATCGCCCAGGAACGCCATGGAGCGCAGCACGACATAACAGCCCACCACCGCGCACAGGATGCCGACCATGACCGCCGCCAGCATGCCCCGCTGCATGAATCCATAGGCCAGCGGCGTCAAGAGCCATTCGATCATCGTGCTTCTCGCTCTGCACGCAAGCCAGCGGCCGGCGCGGCGGGCGACAAGCCCACGACCGGCGTCACGGTGTGCGTTTCAGGCTCATCTTCCGGGCAGCAATGGTCCACCACAGCCGCCCCTTCCGGCAGCATGAGAACCTGGCCGCCAAAGGCTTCGGCCAGGCGCTGCGTGGTGAAAACAAGCGCGGGCGGCCCAAAAGCAATCAAGCGTCGGTTGAGAAGCATCACATACTCAAAGCGATTAGCTGCCAGGGCCAAATCGTGCGTCGAAATGAGCACCGTCACCTGCTGCGCGCGCAGGCGATCGAGCAGGGCCAGCGTAGATTCCTGCGTCGCCGCATCTACGCCGGTGAACGGCTCATCCATCAACAGGATGTGCGGCTCCTGGGCCAACGCGCGCGCCAGAAAGACGCGCTGCTGCTGGCCGCCGGACAGCTCGCCGATGGCGCGCGGCGCCAAGGGCAGAATGCCCATCGCGTCCAGGGCGCGCGTCACCGCGGCGCGATCAGCCGCGTTGGGGCGGCGCAGCCAACCCTGACGACCGTAGCGCCCCATCATCACCACGTCTGCCACCGTGACTGGAAAGCGCCAGTCCACAGCTTCGCGCTGCGGTACATAGGCAACGCAGTCCTGGTGCATGCCCAGGGCCTGGCCGTGGATCAAGATACGCCCGCTGCGCAAAGGCAGCAGGCCCACCAGCGCCTTGAAGAGGGTAGACTTGCCCGCGCCGTTAGGTCCAACCACGGCCACCTGCGCCCCGTGTGGGATTTGAAAGGTCAATCCTTGCAAGGCCGGCCGGCCGTTGTAACCCACCGTGATGTCATCCACATCCAGGCGCGCGGGCGCGTCAGGGCGACGCGCCGCGGGGCCGGCGGCTCGACTGAGCTCGCCGAAGTCCGCAGCCGCGTCAGACCGAGAGCGGTCGCTCACAGAGGCGGGTAAGCCGGAATCCATCACGTCTGCCTCATTTCTTTCGAACATGCCATCTCTAGATCACTACTTCAGCGCCGCGACGACCATGCGGGTGTTGAACTTCATCATCTCGATGTAGGTGGCGCCTTCGCCGCTGGCCGCGCTGAGCGAATGGGTGAGCAGGCCGGTGACGACTCGCACACCGGTTTCGGCTGCCACTTGATCGGCCAGCTGCGGATTGGCGCCAGCTTCCAGGAAAATGGCGCGCGCGCCCGTGGCCTTGATCTGATCAATCAAGCCGGCCAGCTGCTGCGCCGATGGCGCGGCGCCGGTGCTGACACTCGGGATGATGGCGCCGATGATCTGAAAACCGTAGCGATCGGCAAAATAGCCGAAACTCTCGTGATTCGTCACCAACTGCCGCGCAGCCGGGGGCACCTGGCTGACCTGATCCCGGATCCAGGCATCCAACGCCCGCAAATCGGTGCTGTAGGCCGCGGCGTTGGCCGCATACACGGGCGCGCCGGCCGGGTCGGCCTGACTCAGCCCATCGCGGATATTTTCCACGTAGTGAACGGCGAGAATGGGATCCAACCAAAAATGGGGATCGCCTTCGGGGTGATCCTGCGCCGCGCCAGACTCGGAGGCCGCAGCCGGCCGGCTGGTCAGGCCTGCGGCCGCCTCGATCACCTGGCGCTGGCCGCCCGCGTTTTGCAGCAGGCGGTTCAGAAAACTCTCGAACCCGGCGCCATTGACGATCAGCACAGTGCTGGCGTTGACGCGGACAATGTCCGCGGGCGCCGGCTCAAAATTGTGCGGATCCACCCCGATAGGCATCAGCGCCTGCACTGTCAACCGCTCACCGGCGACATGCTGCGCCATGTCAGCCAGAAAGGTCTCCACGGCCAGGACATTCGGAATAGCGAGCACGGTTGATCGAGGCGGCGGGGTTGGAGCGGTGGAGCAGGCGGTTGCGAGTACGATGATGCACAGACTTGTCAACAAACTGCGCAGCCGCGCATGGTCGAAACGGGACATGACGAATGAACTTGTCTTTCTGGCGGCGCCTGACTAAAAAAGCACCCGCAAGCCCGCGAGCCTGCAGGTGCTTCTGCGGAGCGACTCAAGCCATTTCGCGCATCAGCGCCGCGAGATGATCGCGCGAAGGGCGCAGCTTCTCGTTTGCCATGAACGCCAGCGGTTCCTGATCTGCGATGTGCATCAGATCAGGCAAGGTAGGCTGGTTCGGGTTGATGTGAATCAGGCCGGTGATGATCTGCTGAGTTGCTTCGGCTTCCCGCAGCACCTGCACCGCCTGCATCCAGTCGGTCGCATCGTAGTTGCTGTCCAGCTTCTTCAGCCGCACATGGGATCCGTCGTGCATCTCAACGTCCACCGCGGTGCCTGGCTCATAATCCACCGTGATTTCCTGGTACGCGGGGATGTACGTTACCTCGTGCAGCGGCTCCTCATGCGCACGACCGTAGGCGTAGGACTTGGTCGAATCGTCATGGTCGTTGAAGGTGACGCAGGGACTGATAATGTCAATCACGGCCGTGCCGTGGTAGCTCAACGCGGCCTTGAGCAGCTCGCGCACCTGCTTGGCGTCGCCGGCGAAGGAGCGGGCCACAAAGCCGCAGCCCAAGATGAGCGCTTCCATGCACAGGTCAACCGGTCGGAATTCATTCGTGCCCGCATACTTCAGCACCTGACCCACGTCGGCTGTCGGCGAAAACTGGCCTTTGGTCAGGCCGTAGACACCGTTGTTCTCGATGATGTAGACCATCGGCACGTTGCGGCGCACCAGATGTTTGAATTGGCCGAGGCCGATGCTGCCGGTATCGCCGTCGCCGCTGACGCCAATCGCGCGCAGGGTATGGTTGGCCAGGCACGCGCCGGTGGCAATCGAAGGCATGCGACCGTGGAGAGAATTGAAACCGTGCGAACGGTTCAAGAAATAGGCCGGCGATTTGCTGGAGCAGCCAATGCCGCTCAGCTTGA
>CAZEPA010000037.1:0-14689 GCA_964513955.1 uncultured Anaerolineae bacterium
GTTGAACACGGCGCGCTTCCCGCTTTGACCTTTGCACTGTGCACCTGCTTCAGCCGACGAACGCCTTGACGGATGCGGTCACGCGTTCGATCTGGGCGTCCGTCAATTCCGGGTACATGGGCAGCGAGATGACCTGCTGCGCGCAGGCTTCGCTCACCGGCAGACTGCCCGGGCCGTAGCCCAGCTCGTGGTAGGCCGGCTGCAGGTGCAGTGGAAGGGGATAGTGAATCACCACGCCGATGCCGGCCTGAGTCAGGTGAGCGGCCAGCTCGTCGCGCCGCGGCGTGCGCACGACATAGCAGTGGTAGACATGGCGGTTGTACGGTCGCGCGACCGGCGTCACGATGTCGCTCCCGGCCAACAGCTCGTTGTAACGCGCGGCGTGGCTGCGGCGGGCCTCGGTCCAGGCTTCCAGATGCGGCAGTTTCGCGCCCAAAATGGCAGCCTGCAGCGCGTCTAGTCGGTAGCCCCAGCCCAGTTCATCGTGCTCATACTTGCTCATACGGCCATGGTCGCGCAGCTTGCGCACCCGTTTGATCAACGTCTCGTCGTTGCCCGTCACCAGACCGCCGTCGCCGTAGCAGCCCAAGTTCTTGCTGGGATAGAAACTGAAGCAAGCCAGATCGCCCATGCTGCCGGCGCGGCGTCCGCGATACTCCGCCGCGTGCGCTTGCGCGGCGTCCTCGATCACACGCAGGTTGTGGCGCTTGGCAATGTCGAGAATCTCATCCATCTCGGCCGCCTGTCCGTACAAGTGCACCGGGATGATGGCTTTGGTACGCGGGGTGATGGCCCGTTCGATCAGTTCGGGGTCCAGGTTATACGTGTCGGGCTGAATATCCACAAAGACCGGCGTCGCGCCGGCCTGGGAGATGGCTTCGCCGGTGGCAAAGAACGTAAACGGGGTTGTGATGACTTCATCGCCGCGGCCGATGCCGCAGGCCAACAGAGCCAGGTGCAGGGCGGCGGTGCCGGAGGCGACGCCGACGCTGAAACACGCGCGGCTTACCTGGGTGAAAGCCTGTTCAAACCCAGTCACTTCTGGTCCCATGATGAAGCTGGTATTATTGACGACTCGCTCAATCGCGGCGTCAATCTCGGGCTTGATCGTGCGATATTGTGCTTTCAGGTCCACCATCGAAATGGCGTCCTGTCGTGCAGCAGATTCCATAAAATCGTTCTTCCCTCTACATGTTTGATGTGGCATGGCCCGGTTTCTAGCGCGTTGGCATGAAACCGGTATGCGGGCTGGCCAGTCCGTCAGCCAGATGAGCCAGCTGTTCTTCTAGGCGTCCGATGTCGCGGCGGGTCAGATTGATGCTGTTGATCAGGCTGAGCGGCACCTGGATGCCAAATTGGACGCGCTGCAACTCCAATTCGGCCAGGTTGCTGCGCAGCAGCGTGAGTTGATCCTGCAACAGCTGCATTTCCTCGCGGCGGCCTGCCTGCAGAATCTGCTGGCTGCTGCCGTCGGAGATGGCGCTGCTGATCTGTTGTTCCAAGCGCGCACGATTTTGCTGTATCCAGGCATCGAGCAGTTGGTTGCCCACGGCCAGTTGATTGTGAATCACACGCAGGTAACCGAGCTTGATCAGGCCGAAGACGAAGCCAGCCGATTCTGGTTCGGACAGTCCCGTCGTCTCGCGCACGGAGGTTTCGCTCGAAGGCCCTGCCTGGCTGACCGCCAACAAGATGCGTCGCTCCCCGGCGCTCAGGTAGCGAAAGTCATGTTCAAAGAACCCCGCCAGCATGTCATCCACGATCAAATCGGCTGGCGTCAGCTCACGCAGGCTGTTATTCTCCTGCCACAGCCGTTGGCAGATCATCTGCATGAGATACGGATGATCGCCCGCCTCGGCTCGAATGGCGTCAATGGTCTGATCGCTCACCGCCACTGGGGCCGGCGATTGCGATTGGCGAATCAGCATTTCCGCGGCCACGGGATCAAGCCCGGTCAAGTTGCGGGGTGCAAAGCCGTTCAAGAACGGCGACGTGTCCCACGTGGCGCCCGGGTCATTCAATTGCAGCAGGATCTTGGTGGAGACCATGATCACACGCAGGCCCGCGCCAATCAGCAGATTTTTACGCAGCTGCTGCAGCAGTGAGGGATCCGTTTTCCCGATGCCGACCAGGGCCTCAGCCTCGTCAATCAGCAGCAGCAAGGCGCGGTTCGCCGACAGCAGTTGGCGCCGCGCCGTGCGCAGCAGGGCGATTTCATCAGCCGCACGAAGGGCTGCCACATCCAGACCGTACGGCTCAAAACGATCGGCTGCTTCCTCCAGCGCATAGTAAAGTTCCCGATTCAACTCCGCGCGTGTGCTGATTCCTTGCAGGTCCACGAACAACGGCACATACAGCGGGTGTGTATGGGTCAGCGCTTCGATCTGGCGCAGCAGCGAGGTCTTGCCCGTGCGTCGTGTGCCCACCACCCACAGCGCGTTGTTAGGCCCATCCAGCAGGTGAGAGATCAACCCGCGCCGGCCATAATGGGACGCGCCCTTGACCCAACCACCTACGATGTACGGATTACGCACGATGGCGCCTTTCTGAGTGCAACAAGGATGAACAACGATGATGACCCGCTGTGTGCTGAATCGGCAGCACGCGCCGGCAGATCTGAACGACACCGCAGGGGGTATTATAGTCAATGTTCGACGACAGGCAACTTTGACGAAAAAGGGGTTTTTGAATTGGCGGCTTATGCGGTTTATGCTACACTAGGCGCCGTCATCACATCGCCAAGGAGACCTATGCCGAGACAAGATACGCATCCTGGCCCATCCACGCAGGCAGTCCATGCCGGCGCGTCGCGGCCAGAACCATACCATGCGCTGACCACACCCATTGTGCAAACCGCCACCTATACCTTTGCTGATACGGCCGATCTGAGTGATTTCATGGAAGAGCGCATGTGGGGCGGCAGCCGGCAGCGCACGGAGTACGGCCGCTACGGCAATCCCACGGTCAGCGCGGTAGAAGCCAAATTGGCGGCCCTCGAAGGCGCCGAGGATGCGCTCCTCTTTGCTTCTGGGATGGCGGCGATGACAACGGTCCTTCTGTCGCTCCTCTCCAGCGGCGCGCATCTGGTGATTACCGATGACGCCTATCGGCGGACACGGCAGTTTTGCCTCAATTTTCTCAAACGCTTCGCCATCGAGGCCACGGTGGTGCCCATGGGCGATTATGCTGGCCTGGAAGCGGCCATCCGCCCATCCACGCGCTTAATTGTCTCAGAATCGCCGACCAACCCTTACCTGCGGGTGCTCGATCTGCCGCGACTTGCCGAGATTGGCCGGCGACGCCAGGTCAAGACCCTCATTGACTCTACCTTCGGCACCCCAATCAACCAGCGCCCTCTCGCCCACGGGATTGATTTGGTCATTCACTCGGCGACGAAATACCTGGGCGGGCACAATGACCTTCTGGCAGGTGTGGTCTGCGGCAACGGCGCCTTGATGGCACACCTGCGTCAGCAGCTGTGGATGTTGGGCGCGGTGTGCGATCCGCAGAACGCCTACTTGCTCGGACGCGGTTTGAAAACGCTGGCCCTGCGCGTCAACCGGCAGAATGAAAATGGCCTGCGCATCGCGCGTTTCTTGGAAAGCCATCCCAAAGTCGCGCGCGTCTGGTATCCCGGCCTGCCCTCGCATCCCGACCACGCCGTGGCCGCGGCGCAGATGGACGGGTTTGGCGGCGTGGTCACTTTCGAGATGCGCGGCGACTTGGAGACCGCCAGCCGGCTGGTTGACGCGGTGCGCCTGCCCTTGATCGCGCCCAGCCTGGGCGGCGTCGAGACGTTGATCGAACAGCCGGCGTTAATGTCTTACTATGAGTTGTCAACCGAAGAACGCCTCCAGGTTGGCATCAAAGACAACCTGGTGCGCCTGGCGCTTGGGATCGAAGACGCCGAAGACCTCATGGCCGACCTGGAGCAGGCATTCGACCGCGTCTAGCCGCGCCTTGTCCTAGGTCTCTGCCATGCGCAGGATGGCCTCGTGCGCGGCTTCGACATCGGCGAGCTTGATGGTCGTGCGCTTTGCCTCGAACATGTGGTTGACTGACTCCAGCCCGTACTGCTGAATCCGATATGGGCGGCCGTTGGCATGCGCAATGACGAACTCCAGGGCATCCTGGTCCCAGCGATAGATGCCTTTCACTGGCTCTTGCAGGAGCGCCACGGCATCCTCACGTCCAAACGGCGCCAGTTCGATTTCGTTGAACAGGTTATACCAGGGACTTTCGGGCCGATCCCAGGCCTTGCTGATGCGCACGCCGGCCACCACGGCGCCCAGGTTTTGCGCAAATTGCTCCATAAAGATACCGCGCAGCTGCTGCTGGGTCAGCTGATTGTAATCGTTCATCACATCCACTTCATCCAACAGCAAAATGAGTCGGATCGTCTTGTCCGCCTGTTCCTGCAGGTGGCCGATGATCAGCCGCAGATCGCGGCGCATGTCGCGGGCAGAATAGCTGCTGACCGAGGGCCGAAAAACCAGCCCCAGTTTGTCGCGATCGTCGGCCGGCAGCGTCTCGAAGACTGCCTCCATCAGCCGGTGAAAGAATTCCGGTTCGGGTGTACCTTCCAGGTCAACCAACACGGGGATAAAGACACAGTCCGGGTCGTTGGACTCACGCAAACGATTCGCCAAATGGAAAAGCAAACTGGTTTTGCCAATGCGACGCTCGCCGTGAATCATCACACTGTTGCGGTGCAAAATAGTCAAGATGCGCTTGAGTTGTTCATTGCGACCGAAGAAGAGATCATCTCGGCGCACCGGCTCGCCAGACACGTACGGATTGAATTTGCGCTGCAGCGCCTGACGGGGGCGGCGCCGTACGCGCAGCCAGGAACCAATGCCCAGGCCGCCGCTGATGAGCACAACGCTCACCATGACCGCCCCGAAAATCACGTTGGAAAGCAGGACCGTACCCACGATCGGCAATGTCACTTCGACCGGCGGGCGCACCACGGACAGCTGCGTTTCGGCCACAGGCGAATAGTTCATCGCGTCGTCGCGCGTGCGCACCTGGACTGTGTACAGGCCGACTGCCAGACTTCCAAAGCGCACACGCGGGTTGCGGGTGGTCTGCCAATCAGGCATACCAGGCAGCAGGCGCACCTGAAACAGGATGCTTTCTTGGGGCGTTTCGTGATCGCCGCCGGTGAATTCAACCGTTACTTCATCTCTCGAAGTCAGGCTGATGGGGCTGTGGTTCACGGGCGTCGAATTGACCGCAGAAACACGCGCCCACGGCGCGCGCGTCTCTGGCTGATAGCGCCTGAGTCCATCTACCGTAGCTAACCAGTAGATTCCCTGGCGATCCTGATACATGCTGGTGACAATACCGCCGGTCAGGCCGTCGTTTTCCTGGTATCTCTGCCAGGTGTTGCCGTCGAAACGGCTGATGCCGCCTTCGGTGCCGATCCACATGACACCCGATTGATCGCGCATCAGCGCAACAATGCCGTTGGAAACCAGCCCATCGGTGGTGGTCAGCACGCTCCAGTTCCCGGTCTCAGGTTCCAGCCGTCCAATGCCGCTCGCCCAAGTGCCGATCCACAGGTTGCCGTTCCCATCTTCCGTAAGCGCACGGACGTCATTCGCTGGCAAGGGAGAATCCTGCGCGGAAAAGATCTTCCAGCCAGTGCTGCGCAGCACGCCGACCCCTTTGTCCGTACCAATCCATAGCTGATTTTTGCTGTCCACAAACATGGCTTGAATGCGCGCGCTAGGCAGCCCCTCCGCCAGGCCAAACACCCGCCATGCGGCTGGTGCAGCGCCCGACCCAGGACGCCGCTCCACCAGGCCGTTGAAGGTGCCAAACCACAGCGTGCCATCCTCTTGTTCGACCATCGAGATAATGGTCGCATCGTTGAGCGCGGCGGTTTCTGTGATCGCGCGCCATTGATCTTCGTCGCGCACATAAAGGCCATCGCCGTTGGTGCCGACCCACAGGCGCCCCTGATGATCGAAGTGCAGCGATGTCACGAAATCGGCTGGCTTATCAGGGTCGTCGCTCACGCTGACTGGGAGCCAGTTCTCCCCATTTCCGTCGGTGCGGTCGAGCACGAGCAGTCCCGCGGTGTCAGTGCCGGCCCACAGCAGGTCGTCGGCGTCCTCCGCCAGCGCAAACACGCGGGCGTTGCTGGCTGTGATCTCCAGCCCACCATCGCGCCACTGTCGCCAATCGTAGCGAGTCAGGCCGGCCGTCGTGGCAAACCACAGGTTGCCGCTCACAGAATCTTCCCAGATCGCGCGCACAGAATTGGCAATCAGACCGCTGTTGCTGGCATTGAACACCGACCACGCTTTTCCCTCTTCATTGGCTGGAGAGAAACGGGCCACGCCTCCAAAATTCGCGCCAAACCAATAGTCGCCCTGCGTGTCCTGCCAAATAGACCAGATGTTCGCGTCTGGCAGGCCGTTTGCGATGCCATATTGCTGCCAGCTCTCGTCCACGTGCGACCGGCGCAGGACGCCGTTGCCTTGCGTGGCAAACCAGAGGTCGCCTGCCTGATCCTGCAGCATGGCGCTCACGCGCGTCAGGGTCAGCCCGCTGGTTGGGGTCACTTGGCGCCACTGTTGACCATCAAAACGAGCCACGCCAGCCATGGCGCCAGCCCAAATCGCACCGGTGCTGTCTTGCAGCAGCGCGGTGATCTGGCCGGCTGGCAAGCCATCCTTGGCGGTCATCTGCGCCCACACATCAGCGCCGTTGGCATTCACGGATAGGATCGAAATCCCCTCGGCGGTGCCAAACCACACGCTGTCGTCGGGTGCAACCAGCATGGCACGCACATTGTTGTTGAGGAGTCCGCTTGCTGTGTCAAACGATGCCCACGATTCACGACCGTCGGCGCCGGTAGTTAGGCGGCTGACGCCGTTCAGCGTGGCAAACCAAATCGAGCGCCTGTCCCGACTCTGGGCGATTGCGCGCACCCGGTTAGAAATCAGCCCGTTGGCCGTGGTGTAGGTGCGCCAGCTGCCGTTGAAACGGCTTACGCCCGCGTCTGTTGCCAGCCAGATATCGCCAGCCTGGTCCTGCATCAACGCGAAACCCTCATTCGTGGCTAGACCATCGTCCGTGGTGAAGGTGCGCCAGGACGTGTACGTCGTTTGCGCGGCCACCGGGAAAATTGCCGTCGCACAAATCGCCGCCAGCATGACGAAAGCCAGAATCAGGGCGCTTGTTCGGCGCATAACGATGCCTCCTGACATGGGTCAGTTGGGTCTGCGATGGTGGTCATGAGACATGACAACGGTCGGATTGAATCGTGAGGCATGTGCTGCAATTCACACGGAAAATGGCACGCGACGCCCCGCCTAATGACCAGTTGGCGCGTGCTTGTCTGGCGCGGCCACGACCACGTTGACGCCGCCGGAATCCAAAGACTGCTGCGCTGCCGCCAGCACACGGACCACTTGCAGGCCGTTTACGCCGTCGGTCAGCGGTGTGCGCCCCTGGCGGATACAATCTACGAAGTGCTGACATTCCAACTGCAGAGGTTCGGTCATGTCAAGGCGCGGAATGGTAATGTCGCCGGAGTGCACCTTCACCTGGTACTCTCCGTAGCCGGCCTCGCTTTTGCGATAAACGCCTTTGTCGTAGATCTTGACCTTGCCTTCAGACGCCACATCGTCGTAGACGACCATGCGGCGGCTGCCGACGACGGTCAACTGCCGTGTCTTGCTGGGATCGAGCCAACTGGCATGAATGTGCCCCAAGGCGCCGTTGGCAAAATCGAGCGTGACGAAGACCACATCTTCAACGCTGCCGCCAAGAAAGGCTTTGCCGTGTGCGCTCACCTGCTGCGGCAAACTGCCAACCAGGTGCAGCATGATCGAAACATCATGCGGCGCGATGCTCCACAGCGCATTAATGTCTGCCTGCACGCGGCCCAGGTTGACGCGCGTGCTGTAAAGGTAGTACAAATCGCCCAGCTCGCCCTGCTCAAGCAGGGTCTTGATGTGCCGCAGGGCCGGGTGATACTCGAACACGTGCCCGACCATCAAGATGCGTCCAGCCGCACGACCCGCCGCCACCATTTGCTCAGCGTCGGCCACTGTCATCGCCAAGGGCTTCTCCACAAAGACATGTTTGCCCGCGGCTAAGGCGGCCAGCGCCAGGCCGGCATGCGTGCGCGCCGGCGTGGCCAGCACCACCGCGTCAATGTCCGCGCGCGGCAGAAGCGCCGCGCTGTCGGTGGTCATCTCGACGTGAGGGTGCAGGCGCTGCATTCGCGCCAGCGCCTGCGGGTCGGTGTCAGCGCAGGCGACCAAGCGTCCGTTATTGACCTGGCTCAAGTTGCGCGCCAGGTTCGGCCCCCAGTAGCCGCAGCCGATCAGGGCGATGCGCACCGTTGATTCGTTCATCGTTCACCTCAGGGTATTGTCCAGGCAACGCGGCGTACAGCCGCTGCCACCTGGGGGGTGCGCCAGGCGCCGCCGACCGCCGCGGCCGCCGGCTGCAGGGCGCCCATCGCCTCGATGGCCTGACCCGGCTGCGCGCCTTTGACGCCGATGATGGCGTGCCCCCAGCGAAAGCGGCCGCGCAAATCGCCCGCGGCGCCGATTTCGTGCAGCGCATTCACCGCGTCTGCGCCCAACGCCAACGAGGCTTCGTCGGCGGCGGACACGGCCACGATGCGCCCGGACGGCGTTTCGTGTATCAACGCGGCCAGCGCGTTCGATGCATCCGGGTCGTTCAGCGTGTTGAAGCGCCGCACGGCTTCTACCTTACCGTTTACCGGCTCGATCACAGCCACATAGTAGCCTGGTTCGCCAGGCGTGGAAACCACATCACGCCCACTGACCCAGATGTGGGCAAAATCGCCGCTCTCTTCGCCCGCGCTTTCGACATAAATCGGCCGAGGCGCACGCACCCCCGTCGCTCCAATCATTGCGGGCGGCTCTGATTCTAACCGTAAGGGGTACAGTTCGCCAAATTCGAGAATGACATCCTGAAGACCCGCGTGGGCTGGAATCTCCAGTGTCAGCGTTTGCCAGGTGGGCGCCAGCGGCAGCGGAGTTGACTGCCAGCCGTTGACGCGGACGCGCATGGTTTGCCCTGGGCCGGCCGCTTTGGCTTCCAACGTCAGGTTGACCTTGCCGGGCAATGGCAGGAGCAGCCGACTGCGCGTGCGCTCAGCCCACACGGCATCGGGCGTTTCACCCTGCCAGGCGTCGCCCAGAAGCGGCGGCTGCAGCCAGCCATTCCAGCCTTCACCCAGGTAGAGTGTGCCGGTGCGTGACGTCAATGCGATATCGGTGGGTTCGACTGCCTCCGTGTTCGTCACGGCATACAGGCGGACGCCGTCGCGTGTCGTCGCCAGGCTCACTGGCAGCACGGACTCGACATAAGTAATCAGGACCGGCGGTGCGTAGGCCTCATGCACGGTGATGAAGCGAATGTCAAATTGGCGCAGAACCGCGGGCGCGGCGCGGCGATCTTGCGCCAGCAGCTGCTGCCAGGCGGTGGGATCGGCAAAGAGGCTGCGCAAGCGCTCGTGCGCAGGCTGGTCAGCGGCGTTGGTCAGCGCGATGAGGGTGCTGAGCACCGGCGCCTGGCTAAAGTATTGGAATTTGAAGGCCGGATTGCGTGAGGTGTTCCCGCCCAGCAGCCGTTTGTGGTGCATGGTTTGATACCACTGCTGCTTCATGATCAGCTCGTCCTGTTTACCCAATACGCGTGCCCCGTTGCGCCAGCCAAGCGGCAGCTCCAACAGCGTGAAATCCCCTGGCGCTGCCGCCACATCCTGGTAAACAGCCGGCGTCTGTGCCAGGTTGGTCAATGGCAGCGGCGCGGACAGATGCTCGAACAGAATCAGCAGCAGACTGCCCCCGATGAGCGCGCCCGCGGTCCGCCCAGAAACTCCGGTTTTGGCCGACATTCGCTTTCTGTGCCCCAGTAACACCGCCAGCCCTTCGGCCGCCAACATGGCCAGGCTGAGCATCAGCATGACACTGAAGCGGCTGGGATAGCGATTGCCGTTGAAAAACGGCAGCCGCGCCAGCAGCGCGAAGGGGCCTGGCAGACCGGTGTCATGCCCCGCGATGCGCAGCGTAGGGCCAAGCGCCAGCAGGAAGAAGGCGAGCGCAGCCAGCGCCCAGAAGCGCATCTCCCTTTGGCGTTGGCCGCGCCAGGCGCCCAGCAGCGCCAGCGCCAGCACCGAAAAACCGGGGTAGAGGTGTTGGCCTTTGTCGTGCGGGAAAGCGGCCGCCCGCGTCGCCGCGCCCAGCAGCGGGTGGAGCTGCGTCGGCTGGACAAAGCCGGCCAAATCGGCCGAGAAGATGTCGGCAAACCCGCCGCCGCTGCCGAAGAAGTCGCCTTCGGCGCGCAGATCGGGCAGCATGGCGGTCAACAAGGGCAGCGCGCTGAGCGCAGCCACGGCAGCCAGGGCTGCCAATCCGCCCAGCCGCGGCGTGAGCCAGGCGCGCCCGCGCGCTGCGGCGCGGGCATCCATCGCCCAGCGGATGCTGAACAGCCCGACCAAAATGAGCAGGAAGCTGGCAAAGGTCATCTCTGACCACAGTTGCAGGGCCAGGAACAGGCCAGCCAACGCGCCGTCGCGCAGCGCCTGACGCCGCGTGCCGGCTCGCCCCAGACGCACCAGGTAGAGCGCGCAGAAGGGAATCCACTGCGAACTGGCGATGTTGGCTTGGCCGAGCGCGGCGTAGAAGAGTTTGCTGGAGGCAAAGGCGTAGACGATGCCAGCCCCGAATGCCGGCCAGAAAGCCGCCTGCGGCCTGCGCTGCACCGCGCGTGCCAGCAAAAAGGCGCCATAGCCGCTGAGCACGAAGGAGGAGAGCAAGATTAAGTTGTTGGCCAGGATGACCGACCCGGCCGTTTGCAGAGGCACTGACAGAACGCCGTTGAGTACAGTCAGGGTGTAAAACGCCAGGTTGATGCCGATGGGGTAGAACATCCAGCGGCAGTCGAACAGGCTGATCTGGCGATCAACTGCGGCGAACTTGACCCACCATAGGTTCCAGGCCAGCGCGGGATCATCAATGCCGTCGCCGGGGACGTGGGTGGTCAGGTGCAGAAGCAGGGGCCAGGTCAGCAGGAGGCTCAGCAGCACGAAGCCGACGAGCGCAGCCACGTGAGGGTGGCGTTGGAGAGCCCGGGTTGCGCGCAGAAACCAGAGTTCTCTTTTCACTGTGCTTGTCTCCATCACGCGTTGCACGGTTTGCCTTTCGCGCTCGCTAGAGTACAATAGCGCCGCCATGAACGATCACGATCCAGTCTATCTCGACGCACTGCACACCATTTTTGGTCGCGTCAATTTTGAGCGCCAGCCGCGCTTTGACTATTCCGCGTCCACGCTCAACCTGGAGCGCATGCGGGCCTTGTTGGCCGATTTGGGGAACCCAGAGCAGCATTTTCATATTGTACACGTCGCGGGTACCAAAGGCAAAGGCTCTGTCTGCGCCTTCACGGAGTCCATCCTGCGCGCGGCCGGCTACCGCACTGGCCTGTATACGTCGCCCCATTTGCACACGTTTCGTGAACGCATGCGGGTCAACGGCGCGCTGATCGGCCGCGCTGAATTGGCGGCATTAGTCGCCGGCTGCCGCCCGGCCCTCGAGCGCATTCCTGGCGTCACCACGTTCGAGCTGATCACCGCGTTGGCGCTCACACATTTTGCCCAGCAGGGGGTGCAGTGGGCCGTGCTTGAAGTGGGACTGGGTGGTCGCCTCGATTCGACGAACGTGGTGCAGCCAGACGTCACGGCCATCACCTCATTGAGTTACGATCACATGGCGGTGCTCGGCAACACCCTGACGCAGATAGCGCAGGAGAAGGCCGGCATTATCAAGCCAGACGTGCCGCTGGTGTGCGCGCCGCAGGCGCTGGAGGCCCTGGCCGTGATCGAAGCCACCTGCGAGGAACGCCAGGCGCCCCTGCTGCTCTTGGGGCGTGACTGGATTTGGCAAGCGGCCGGGCCGGCGTTTTGGGTGCAGCCGCGCACCGCTCCGCCATCGCCGCCAACGCCCGGCTTCACCATTCCCCTGGCTGGCGCACATCAGGTGGACAACGCCGCGCTCGCGGTCGTGATCGCGCGCACGCTCGACGTCCACGGCGCGCACATCGGCGAGGAGGCGATCCGACATGGCCTGGCTGCTGCTCGCTGGCCCGCGCGGTTCGAGACGTTGACGCCGGTTGGAGAACGGAGCGCGGAGACCGTGGCGTGGCCGATGGTCATCGCGGATGGCGCGCACAATGTGGACTCCGCGCAAAAGCTGGCCGTGATGCTGGACACGGTCAAACGGGCGCGCGGCGGTCGCCTGGGGTTGATCTTGGGCGCGTCGCTGGACAAGGATGTGCCGGGCATGTTACGTGAGCTGCTGCCGGTCACGGATCTGCTGGTCTGCACACAGGCGCACCATCCGCGTGCGTTTGCGCCGCAGAACCTGGCTGAGCTGGCGGCTGAGATCATGCGTACGAACGGCGATGTCACGACGGCGCTCACGGTGGACGTGGCCCTGGCGCTGGCGTTGGAATGGGCCACGCCCGCGGATGTGATCTGTTTTGCCGGTTCGCTCTTCATCGCCGCTGAAGGACGTGAAGCCTGGGCGCGGCGCTGCCCCGATCATTTTGCGCCGACGGATTGGGTCTTCGAAGCTGAGGCGCTGGAGTTGTGAACCGATGACTGCGCCTTCATTCCTTCTGCGCCGCCAGGCCAATCACACCGCCGCCGACGTCGAGTCCCTGCGGCAGCGCGGCGCGGCTGACGATCGGGCGCTGTTCAACGAGGCGCCGGACGCCGCAGAACTGGCCGCCACGCTGGTTGCCCTGGCCAACAATCATGGCGGTGCAGTCATTTTGGCGCCTGCCAGCAACAGCCCTGATTCCCTGGCCGACCTGACGCAGGCCGCATGCCTCCTCGCACAACCGCCGCTCATCCTGCCGCTGCCCGAACTGCTGACGCTGTCCACCGGCCCCGCGGCAGTCATTAGCGTACCGCCGGGTTTGCCGCACGTGTACAGCGTGCGCGGTGTCTTCTGGACGAGGATGGCGGCCCAGAATCGGCCGCTGACCACCGAGGAACTGCGGCGTTTGCTGCTGCAGCGCGATCCAGGCAGCGCCGGCTTTGAGGCATCGGCCGTGCCTGGCGCGCGCCTGGACGACCTGGATGCAGCGCGCGTGCGGGCGTATGTACAAACGTTGTCAGGGATGGCCGTGGAGACGATGGAAGAAGTCTTGGTGAGCCGCGGCTGCCTGCTGGAGACCGACGGTGTGCTGGCGCCGACCGTGGCCGGCATTCTGCTTTTCGGCCGCGACCCGCAGCGCTTTCTGCGCTCCGCCGAGGTGATTGCCGTGCGCTACCAGGGCGTGGACATGAGCGATGAGTTCGTGCGCCAGGACATTCGCGGCGCCCTGCCGCAGCAAGTGCGCCTGGCCGAGGCCTTTGTCAACGACCACATGCGGCGCAGCCACCGCCTCCGCGGCCTGGCGCGTGAGGAGATGCCGGAATATCCGATCTCCGTCGTGCGCGAGGCGCTGGTCAACGCCGTGGCGCACCGCGACTACGCGGCGCGGGGCGAGGGCATCCGCCTGCTCATGTTCAGCGATCGCCTGCAGGTCTATTCACCGGGACGGCTGCCGGGCCACGTCACCCTGGCTAACCTGCTGGCTGAACGTTACAGCCGCAACGAGGCCATCGTGCAGATTCTGTCGGATATGGGCTTCAGCGAGCGCCTGGGTTACGGCATGGATCGCATGGTGCGCGTCATGCGCGAACATGGCCTACCGCCGCCGGAATTCAATGAGACCGCGGCCGGCTTCGAGGTGACGCTGCGCAACGGCGGGGAGATGATCTCGGCGGCCGCTCCCGCTGTCAGCGAGGCGCCGGCCGTACGGTGGCGCGGCCTCCATTTCAATCCACGGCAGGAGAGCGCGCTGCAATTTCTGACGCAGCGCGGCCGCATCACCAACAGCGATTACCAGGCGCTGCAGCCAGAGGTCAGCGCGGAAACCCTGCGCCGCGACCTGGCCGATTTGGTGGATCAGGGCATCCTGCTGCGTGTGGGCGAAAAGCGCGCCACGTACTACATTCTGAAGTAAACAGAGAAGCAGAACTTTTTCAAGAATCCTCCCCCAAGCTCTTTGTGAACTCGGTATGCGCAGCCGATCACCATCTCGCTGAGCTCTGCATGAATCCTGTCCATCATAGTAACCTCGCAGTGATCTAAGATTTCGCGGTAAGAGGAACAGGATGAACAAAATGGCCGCGGGCTGTTGTTAATCCTATTTACCTGTCTTGATCCAGATCGTTCCTGGGTTGAGGTACAGAAGCGCCTGCGCTGATCCGAAGACCGATTTTAGCGAAAGAATGCCATTTGACAGACAGATTTCGCAGCGAGAGGGTCGAATTCTCGATGATCAGAGGTGAGCAGAGTGGCTTGCATGCGCTGCGCCAGTGTCACCGCAAAACAATCGGCGAGGGACAACTTGTGGTGGGCCTTCAGCTGGCCCACGCCCAGCCAAAACGCTTTGTCCAGGTCATCCCTGCTGACCACATCAATAGACTCGATATCGCGGATGGCTGCTTGGGCTGTCTTTTCATCGGCTGCTTTTAGGAATTCATAGTATACTTCACATAAGTTTATGACATGCATCAGGCACGTGTTAGTATCGTCCAACAGGTAATCTTTCACGATGTCTGATCCCGGCTCACCGCGCA
>CAZEPA010000038.1:0-14637 GCA_964513955.1 uncultured Anaerolineae bacterium
ATCCTTTGAGATGAGGTCGAGAATGAGATCGGGAACCTCTGCCTGTCCGCAGGGGTTCTTTTTTGGTGAGTGACAGGGGTTCTTTTGGGGTGAATCATGAGCGAGCATTTACCGCAACGCGCCCTGATAATCATGGCGCACCCTGATGATCCAGAATTTTTTTGCGGCGGTACGGTTGCGGTTTGGGCGCGCGCCGGCTGTGCCGTGACCTACGTGGTCATCACGCGCGGCGACAAGGGCAGTGATGCGCCTGACATGACGCGAGAACGCCTGACCGACCTGCGCATGGCCGAGCAACGCGCGGCCGCGGCGCTGTTGGGCGTCAAAGAAGTCGTGTTTCTTGATTATCATGATGGTGAGCTGTTTCCCGACATGCACCTCCGTGAAGACCTGGTGCGGCAAATTCGCTTGCATCGCCCGGACACTGTCATCCTACAGGACCCAACCACTTATTACATCGGTGATTCTCGCATCAATCACCCTGACCACCGCGCCGCCGGTGAAGCCGCCCTTGCGGCTGTTTTCCCCATCGCACGGGGTCGTCTCAATTTTCCGCAGCATGAAGCCAACGGCCTGCTGCCGCATACCGTCAACCACGTTTTCATCGCCGGGCCGCATGAAAGCAATCATCAGGTGGACATCACCCAGGTGTTCGATCTGAAGATAGCTGCCATTCTGGCCCACAAAAGCCAGATTGCCGATCCAGCGGCGCTGGAGGCGCGTCTGCGTGAGCGGGCGCGCGTCGTGACGCCGGGCGGCGTTGAAATTTACGTCGAGTCATTTCGCTGGATGAAGCTCACGTAGACCGTTTCTCTACTCGCTTCTCCATGCACGCGTGGTCATGCTCACTTTTCATTCTTAATGCTGAATGCTCAATGCGGAGGACAAGCAATGTCTGATGTTGCGTATCGAATCGAAAAAGACTCACTAGGTGAGATGAAGGTCCCGGCGCAGGCGCTGTACGGCGCGCAAACCCAGCGCGCTGTGCTCAACTTCCCCATCAGCGGCATGCGGCCCTACCCCGCGTTTGTCTGGTCCATGGTCGCCATCAAGCGATCGGCCGCGATCGTCAACCGGGACCTTGGCCTGCTCGATGCCGAGCGCGCGGGCGTCATCATTCAGGCGGCCGACGAGGCGCTGGCAGGCCGCCTGAATGAACATTTTGTCGTTGATCCTTTCCAGGCCGGCGCTGGCACCTCGCACAACATGAACATCAACGAAGTGCTCGCCAATCGCGCCAACCAACTGCTCGGCTTCGAACTGACAGACCCCAAGAAGCCGGTCAATCCGAACGATCATGTCAACATGGCGCAGTCTACCAATGACACGATCCCTACCTCGATTCGCCTGGGCGCGCTGTGGCGTCTACCGGAGTTGGTCAATGCGTTGGACAGCCTGGCTGCCGCACTGCGTCAGAAGGCAGCCGAGTTCGACGACATCGTGAAGTCTGGCCGCACGCATTTGCAGGACGCGGTGCCGGTGCGCATGGGACAGGAATTTGGCGCGTACGCGCGCGCAGTGGAACGCGGCCGCGAGAAGATCGTCCAGGCGGCCGAGTCGCTGCGGCGCCTGGGCATTGGCGGCACCGCCACGGGCACCGGGCTGAACGCCCATCCTGAATACCACATACGCATGGTAGCTGCGCTCAGTGATTTGTTGGGCCAGCCGCTCCAAACCTCGGATGACCTGTTCGAGTCCATGCAGAGCATGGGAGATAACGTCTTCTTTAGCGGCGCGCTGCGCACCGTGGCCCAGGACTTGATCCGCATCGCCAATGACTTCCGGCTGCTCTCATCCGGCCCCACCACGGGACTGGACGAGATTCGCCTGCCCGCGGTGCAGCCTGGTTCGAGCATCATGCCCGGCAAGGTCAATCCAGTCCTGGCCGAGATGCTCGACATGTCCATGTTCCATGTACTTGGCTGCGACTTGACGATCACCCTGGCGGCGCAGGCCGGCCAATTGGAACTGAACGTGATGATGCCGATTATCGCGCACAATCTCTTCGAGATGATGCACGTGATGATCGGCGCGGTCAATGCCTTTGCCAGTAAGTGCGTGGTGGGCATCACTGCGAACCGCGAGAAAGCGGTGGGCTGGTTGGCGAAGAACGCGATCCTGGTCACTGCACTCAACCCGGTGATCGGCTACTTGAACGGCGCCGCGGTTGCCAAGGAATCGCTGGCCACCAATCGGCCGATCAAGGATGTGGTGGTTGAGAAGGGGCTGCTGACCGCGGAGCAGGCTGATGAGCTGTTGGATGCGCGCAAGATGACGGAAGGCGGCATCCAGGGTGCGGGCGGCGGTGGTGGCTGATCGTAGCGTCCTGTTGTCGTACGCCTGAACATTCGACGCGCGGCGGTATCCTGAGCCTGGCTGCTGAACCAGCCCAGGATATCGCTGCCTGAACGGGTGAACGACGCTTGTTCCCTGCTCCGTGTGGAGCGCAGGCCAAACACTGCTCAGACAAGCCGTGGCCGAGGAGGAGACATGACCGACTGGCTCGTTAGCCTGAATGATTGGGGAATGCAGCTGCTGTTGGCGCTGCAGCAAGTACGCACCCCCTTCCTGAACGACTTCTTTCGTTTCGTCACCAATTTGCACGGTGACAATTTCTACCTTTTCGTCTTTCCACTTCTCTATTGGTGTCTCGACAAGCGGCTGGCCGCCCGCCTGGCTTACCTGTTCTTCTTTGGCTATGATTTCAGCAACGGCGTTCTCAAAGATCTCCTGCACACCCCGCGGCCATCCGACCCACGATTGGAAGTCCTCGTCACTGAGACCAGCTTTGCATTTCCCAGCGGCCATGCACAGGGAAGCACCATTTTTTGGGGCTACCTGGCGGTTTGGGCGCGTCGCACCTGGTTTTGGCTGGCGGCCGGGGTTCTGATCTTGCTCATCTCATTCTCGCGCCTCTACCTCGGCATCCATTATCCACAAGATGTGGTTGGTGGTCTGCTCATCGGTCTGCTTGTGCTTGCTTTGTTCATCTGGCTGGAGCCAAAGGTCAGCCGGATCGTGGCGCGCTGGCCCTGGTTGCAGCAGATGGCGGTTGGCGCGCTGCTGCCTGTGCTGATCTTCTTGCTCGTGCGTTCGGACGCCAGCGCCCGCAGCCTTGGCCTCCTTTGCGGAGCGGGCATCGCCTTGCCGCTGGAAGCGCAGACCATCAGATTCAGCGTGCGCGGCTCATTCTGGCAGCGCCTTGTGCGCTTTGTGGTCGGTTTCGTGGTGGTTCTGATCTTCTACCTCGGTTTGAGCGCCCTATTGCCACGCACCGACCTCATGCGCTTTATCCGCTACGCCATCGTTGGCATCGCCATGCTCTGGCTCGCACCCTGGTTCATCGTGCGTCTGGGACTGGCTTCCAGTGAAAGAGAACCGAGGAGTATCCCATGACACATCCCTTGCGTATCGTTTGGTCAGGCATCAAAGCATCCTACGAGGAGATGCTGCTGTTGGCGCTGCTCAGCCTGCTTGTGTGCGCCTGCTGGTTGATCCTCATCCCTGGCCCGCCGGCTACGGCCGCGCTCTACTGTGTTGCCAACCGAATTGCCAGCGAGCGCAGCGTCAACTTCGACGTGTTCAAGGAGGGATTTCGCCGCTATTTCGTCCGCAGTTGGATCATCAGCGGGATCAGTCTCGGAATGTTGGCAATCATCATCAGCAGCCTTGTCTTCTACACCGGCCTGCCCGCGCAGTTTCCGCAATGGATGCAAGCCCTTTCCGTGGTCATGCTCTATATCCTCATCGCCTGGTTAGCCATGCAGATCTATCTCTTCCCTGTGCTCATCGAACAGGACTTGCGCGTGTGGATGGTCTTTCGCAATGCGCTCTACCTGGCCTTTGCCAGCCCCGTCTTTACTGGCGTCCTGCTTGCGGCATTGGCGGTGATTGTGCTCTTATGCGGGTTGACCACCATCCTGTTTTTCCTGATCGCGCCTGCCTTAGTGGCGGTCATCAGCAGCCTGGCGCTGCTCGATCGCCTGGCTTATTTCCGTGGCAAGGCCGGAGCTGCCTCTTGATCGCAACGCCGTGCAAAACGGCGCGACGCCGCGATCAGAAGACACAGCCTTCTTCTTGCCAATTGATTCGACCGGTCGTATAATCGTTTTTCAACGACTGGAAAATACAGATAAATATCTGCACGCTTTTGTAAGGAGTAAGAAAACTATGAGTAAGAAGTGGGTCTACCTGTTCAATGAGGTGGACGAGGCCGAGAAATACGTCGGTGGAAGTTGGGATGCGGTGCGCGCCCTCTTGGGCGGTAAAGGCTCTGGCCTCGCCGATATGAATCGCGGCAAGTTGCCTGTCCCGCCTGGTTTTACCGTCACCACCGAGGCGTGTAATGCGTACCTTGCGGCCGGCGAACAGTTCCCCGAGGGAATGTGGGAACAAGAGGTCGCGGCCATGAAGGCCACCGAGTCTGCCACTGGCAAGCGTTTCGGCGATCCTGCCAACCCTCTGTTGGTTTCGTGCCGCTCTGGCGCCAAGTTCTCCATGCCCGGTATGATGGACACCGTGCTCAACATCGGTCTTAACGACGCCACCGTCGCGGGCATGATTGCCCTGACCGGCAACGAGAAGTTCGTCTACGACTCCTACCGTCGCCTGGTGCAAATGTTCGGCTCTGTCGTCCTCAACGTTTCAAAGGAAGATTTCGAGAAAGTGCTGGAGGCGTATCGCCATCAGCGCGGCGTCGCCAGCGACTCTGATCTTGCGGTTGAAGACTTGAAGGCCATCACCGCCAAATTCAAGGAGATTGTCAAGGAGAAGACCGGTCGCGACTTTCCTGATGATCCTTACGAGCAGCTCAGTCTGGCTACAGAAGCTGTCTTCAAATCGTGGAACGGCAAACGCGCCTTCGATTACCGCAAGGCCTCCAAGATACCGGATGACCTGGGCACCGCAGTCAACATCGTGACCATGGTCTTTGGCAACATGGGCCAAGACAGCGGCACGGGTGTGCTGACTACCCGCAACGTGTCCGACGGCACGCCGGAAATTGAGGGTGATTTCCTGGTCAACGCCCAGGGCGAGGATGTGGTCTCCGGCACCCGCCAGACCCTGCATATGTCTGACATGAAACCCCTGATGCCCGTGATGTACGAAGAGCTTACTGCCATCTGCCGCCAGCTCGAGAAGTACTACCGCGAGACCCAGGACATTGAGTTTACGGTCGAACGCGGCAAGCTGTGGATCTTGCAGACCCGTAACGCCAAGCGCACAGCTCAGGCTGCCATTCGCATCGCGGTGGACATGGTTGATGAGGGACTCATCTCCAAGTCCGAGGCCGTCATGCGCGTCATGCCCGAGCATGTAGATTTCTACCTGCACCCGCAGTTCGATACGGCCGCCAAGAAGGCGGCCGCCGGCCGCGGCGAGCTCATTGCCATCGGCCTGAACGTCTCGCCCGGTGCAGCCGTCGGTCAGATCACCTTTGATGCTGATACGGCCGAGCGTTGGGCAAAGGAAGAGAAAAAGGCCGTCATCATGGTGCGCCCGGAGACGACCCCCAACGATGTGCATGGCATGTTGGCCGCCAAGGGCATCATTACCAGCCGCGGCGGTCGTACGAGCCACGCGGCCCTGGTCGCGCGCCAGTTCGGCATCCCCGCCGTGGTCGGCGTAGCGGCGATGGACGTCAACATGGAAGAGCGTGTTTTTAGGGTCAAAGACACGGTCTATCGTGAAGGCGATTGGGCCTCCCTTGATGGCACCACAGGCGAGATTTTTGCTGGCAAAATTGCCACCAAAGAGCCTGACATCCAAGATCCCTATCTGATCAAGCTGCTTGGCTGGGCCGATGAGTTCCGCACGCTGGGCGTGTGGGCCAACGCCGACTACCCGCGCGACGCACAGCGCGCCCGCCGCTTCGGCGCTGAGGGCATCGGCCTGACCCGCACCGAGCACATGTTCTTCGAGACCAATCGCTTGCCCACCGTGCAACGGATGATTCTGGCGAAGAGCGAAGCCGAGCGCGACGAGGCCCTGGCCAAGCTGCTTCCCTTCCAGCGCGAGGACTTCGATGGCCTCTTCCGTGCGATGGACGGCCTGCCCGTCACCATTCGCTTGATTGACCCGCCCATGCACGAGTTCCTGCCCTCGCAAGAGGATCTGCTGGTTCAAGTGACCGAGCTGCGCTTCAGCAAGCCTGGCTCGCCAGAGCTGGCGGAGAAGGAGTCGCTGCTGTCGGCGGTACAGTCCATGCACGAAGCCAACCCCATGCTGGGTCTGCGCGGCGTGCGCCTGGGCATCCACTTCCCCAGCCTGACTCGCATGCAGGTGCGCGCCATTTTCGAGGCGGCCTGTGACTGCGCGAAAGACGGCGTGGACGTACACCCCAAGATCATGATTCCGCTCACCGCGCACATCAACGAGCTGAAGGTGCAGCAGTCGGCGCTGGAGGCCGAAGCCCAGGCCGTGATGGCGGAGAAGGGCATGGAGATTGACTACCAGTTCGGCACCATGATCGAAATCCCGCGCGCGGCGCTGACCGCCGGCGAGATCGCGGAGATGGCGCAGTTCTTCTCCTTCGGCACCAACGACCTCACGCAGATGACCTTCGGCATCTCGCGCGACGACGCCGAGAAGGGCTTCCTGCTCGAGTACATCGAAAAGAAGATCCTGCCAGAGAATCCCTTCGCCACGATTGACGAGAACGGCGTGGGCGCGCTGATGGGTATGGCTGTCAAGGCCGGCCGCGCGACTCGTCCCACCCTGGACGTGGGGATCTGCGGCGAGCACGGCGGCGATCCGCAGAGTATTGATCTTTGCCACCGCCTGGGTCTGAACTACGTGTCCTGCTCACCGTTCCGTGTGCCGATCGCCCGCCTGGCCGCGGCGCATGCGGCCCTGAAGCACGGCAAGTAGCCCACGCTGGTTTGAAGCCAAAGACCCTTCAGGTTCCCCGGCCTTGGAGGGTCTTTTTATTTCATGGGAGTAAAGACCGTGAGAATCAATCGAACGCCACCCATCATCATGGCGCTGGTGAGCCTGCTTTGGCTTGCCGCGTGCAACGGCCAGGCGCCTACGCCGGCGCCTGGTGTATCACCGGCGGCCACGCCGACATCGGCGGCCCCGGCGCCCGCAGCCACACTCGTCCCAACCGCCATGCCCGTCGCGGCCACGCCCACGTCAGCGGCTCAGGCCCCTGTGTCCACGTGTAAAAGCCCCGCGGCTTTGACCCCGGAACTGACCGAAGGGCCTTACTTCAAGGCTAATTCGCCTGAGCGCGCGTCGCTGCTGGAGGCGGGCACGACCGGAACTAAGTTAGTGCTGACCGGCGCCGTTTTCACCACCGATTGTCAGCCGGTCGCTCATGCCTTGTTGGACTTCTGGCAGGCCGATGCCAGCGGACAGTACGACAACACAGGATACACCCTGCGTGGGCATCAATACACCGATGCAACCGGTCATTATCAATTGACCACGGTGGTGCCGGGCCTCTATCCAGGCCGCACGGAGCACATTCATCTCAAGGTGCAAGCGCCGGGCGGGCCGGTCATTACCAGCCAGCTCTTCTTCCCCGGCGTGCCCAACAATGACGAAGACGGCATCTTTAACCCCAAAATGCTGCTAACCGTGCAAGAAACCAGCGACGGCCTGACCGCAACCTTCGATTTTGTCGTGAAGACGAACTAGCCTGGAAACGAAAACTGGAGATGGATCACGATCCATCTCCAGTTTTTTTGTTTAGGTTGCCCGGTCGCGCCTTATTCGCCCACCCAAACGGCCACGCTGCCCGTGGCGTCGCCAGCCGTGGCCTCGACCAACCAGCAGCCGGTCTGCGGAAAGGTCCACCCGGAGGGGTAATCGGGATAGTTCGGCGACATAGAATCCTCTCGGTCCTGTGTGAGCACCTCGCCGCCGCCGAAGCGCTCGGCCTTGAACTGCATGATGCCACGGAAATCATTCTGCGGCAGCCACAGAATCCTGATCGGCTCATTGACCTTGAAGGTCATTTCATACGAACGAATGCAAAACGCGCCGCCGCAGGCTTGATAGCTATCGAGCGCGGCCAGCGGACACTCTGCCTGTTCACGTGGCTGAGACAGGTTCAGATCAGACGGAATGCCCTCGAAGACCCGGCCAATGGCGTCTCCTGCCGCCGGCGCAGACGCCTGATTTGGTGGAGCCAGGGTAGGCACACTGCAACCAGCCATCACAACGGCGAGAATCGCAAGCAGTAATCCTTGTAAGACGATGCGCTTCATCAAAATGCCTCCCTTGACGCCGGTGCGTCTCCGTCCCTGCGGCGTCGCGCCGCACTGGCGTTTGTTTCGAATCTACTGGCCCCATGCCGCGGCGACGATTTGCACGTCCGCGATGTTAATCACGTTGTTCGCGTCCTGGTTGAAGTCAGCCTCGAAATAGCCAAGCGTTTCCTGATCCAACCAGGCTTGCGCGGTCAGAGCAATGTCCGTGACATCAATCGCTCCACCCGAGCAGTTCACGTCGGCCAACCGGCAGCTGCCGCCGGGATCAGGCCCACCCACCGTGGAGAAGCGGTTGCCGCTGGTCCAGTCGCTGGCGCCGCAGGCATTGACGGCCCGCGCGCGCCAGTGCAACACACGTGAGGCATGCAGCAGAGGCGACGTGGTCCAACTGGTTCCGTACTGACCGCTTGGGTTGGCAATTACGGCAGCAAAATTCCGATCCTCGGCCACCTGGGCATCATAGGTCGTCGCATTGGCGACAGCCGCCCAGGTCATGGTAGTATTGAGGGGCACGTTGGTGGCGTTGTTGGCCGGGGCGGTGAGGGTTGTCACGCCTGGCGCAGCCGTCACCACCTGCAACACGACCGTGGTCGTCTGCGTGCTGCTGCCGTCGCTGCCTTGCACCGTGATCGTGTAGGTCCCGGGCAGCGCAGCGCCGCTCACACTAAGGGTCAACTGTGAGCTTCCAGGCACGAGCACCGGATTGGGACTGAACTGGGCAGTGACCCCGCTGGGCAAATTCAGCGCGCTCAGGGTGACGCTGCCCGTGTAACCGTTGATGCCCTGCAGATTCAGCTGGTATACGGCGTCGCCGACACCGCAGGTAGAGGCTGTCGAGGTTGCGCTTTGCACCGCAAAGCTCTGATCATAGGAATAGCACTCGTTCGTCTGGCACAGGCCAGAATCCACGTCGCAGGCCGCGCCGGCGCGATAGAAATCAAAACCGCCAATGGCGCAAACGAATCCTCCGGCTGTGGCCGCTCCGAACAAGCGACGCCCCACGTTCAATGCAGGCCACGCGCTCCACTGGCTGCCGTTGAAGCTGTCCACGCTGTTGAGCACGCTGCCGCTGGAGGCAAAACCGCCGCCAAGCGCCAGCAGGTTATTACCGGCCGTGGCCCCGGCGGCCAGGTTGCGATCGGTGGTCAGGGCCGTGGCCTGCGTCGCCCAGGTATTGGTCGAGGGATTGTAGGCGACGACCGAACTCAGAGCTGGCGCCGTGTTGTTGGCATCGCCAGCGGCCACCAGGAAAAGCCCGTTGGAAAAGAAGCCAACCGCGCCGTAGCGGGCGGCCGGCAAGTTGGGCAGCGCTGTCCACCCATTACTCGTGGCGTTGTAGACATAGGCTTTGTTGCTGATTGCTGTGCTAGAACTTGTGCCGCTCACGCCGCCGGCCACATACATCAGGTTGTTGGCCGCATCACACGCCACCGCTTGCAGCACAGGCACGGGCGTGCCGGGGTAGTTAGCGCCGGTGCTCCAGGTGTTGCTGCTGATCGTGTAGATCCACAACGTGGCTAGGAATGTCGGCGACGAATAGGTGCCGCCCTGTCCGTTGGGGATGTAGATTTTACCGTTCATCGCGCAGCCGCTGAGATCGCGCGCCGCCGTAGGCAGAGCAGCCCCGGTAGACCAGGTATCAGCGCTGGGGTCATAAATCTCAACGACATTTGACACGACATAATCGGTGCCGCTGCGTGCCTCGCCGCCAATGGCCCACATGCGAACGCCGTCCCCTACGACCGCCAGGCGATCGCGCGCTGTCGGCATAGGCGTTTTCAGAGTCCACACGCCTTGCACTGCGTTGGGATTCACCGCTTCGTTGGCGCTGGCGGCGGGCGCTATGACGGCGCCCAAAAGGCAAGCGACGATCATCCACCACACCCTGGCTCGTTGTCGAATCACAGTGGTACCTCCACAAAGCAATATCTTGGCATGGGAACTTGAGGCATTCAGTGTAACACATGTTACACCGAAGAGCAATTTCATAAGGCTGCGCCTAAAGGATAGGCGGAAATGGCAAACCAAGAAGTAAGATTACTTCCTGTATATCAAAACCCAGGCCCTGTTCAGAGGCCTGGGTTTTGGCTTGCGTGGCAGGCGGGCTTGCGCCGCTAGGGGGTAACGGTAAAATCAGCCGTGGCTTTGATCATGCCATCGGGTGTAGAAGCAATCCACGTCAGCGCCGACTCGCTGACGGCCGCCCCGTTGGGCCACGCCGCCGGCACAGTCACACTCACATCGAAAGCGCCGAAGCCACCGACCACGGTGGCGGCATAAACCTGGGCTGCGTCGAACGGCACGGAAGCCGAAGCCAGGTGGATGTTGACCTTCTTGCCCAGGGGCCAATTTTCGCCATGCAGTTTGACGAGGGATTGCAGGGCGCCGCTGCTCGGCTGCGCTTGCAGGGTGGGCGTCAGCTTGCTGCCGCTGGGCGCCAGCGTGCTTTTGAGCGAAGAATAAACCTCATTGACCCAGGCCAGCAGCGCGTTGATGTCGGCCGGGGTCGCCTTGGACTGTCCCTGGCCCTTGAAAGTCAGCGTTTGCAGCATGGCATCGGCCTGGGCTGGGTCTTTCATCTGATAGTCAACGGGCGCAAACTGGGCCAGCCAGGTCTGCAATTGCGCCTGTTGGTCGGCGTCAAGGCTTGTGCGCATGGCGCCTTCAGTCTGATTGCCTTTGCAGCTTCTACCCGTAATCGCGCCTGCGCTCGTCATGCTCAAATCATCGCAGAAACCGGCAATGCCGCCTTCTCGATGCCAGGTGAGCACAGTTTCGCTGCGCGGCGCCACCACGGACACCGTCCCATCCTGGTTTGTGCGCACCTCGTGTGTTTCGCCGCCTACGTCGAGCGTCACGCGGAAGCCAGGCACCAATGCCTCCGTACAAGCGGTGCCCGCCTGATAGACCTCCAAACAGCCATCGCGCCAGGTGACCGGCTCGACGGCCACGACCTTCACCTCAGCCGCTGACTTGCCCAGACTGGTTGCCAGTGTCTCTTGCGCCGCTCGCAGCGCAGGGTTCATGGTGGTTGCCACGGCTGGTCGCACGACAGAGCCAGTCATGTTGGTGCGGTATTCATAGGGTTGGCCGCCGGCTTCCAGCATGACCTGATAGCCCGGTACGATGACCTGGGTACACATTTCGCCGGGTTGTTCGAGTTCCAGGCAGCCGTTGCGCCACTGCATGGGCTTCACATCGGTGATCGTGATTTCTGCTTCTGACACGCCCAAGGCGGCGGCCAGGGTTTGCCGCGCCAGCGTCGCCGCGGCGGGCGCCACCCCACGATCGGTGATTGGAGTGGACGGCTGACCGCCAGGCGCAGCCGTAGGCTTCTCGCTCACCGGCGCTTGCGGCGCGCAGGCGCTCAGCATCAGCGCGATGAGCAGGATCACCAGCGCCGCGCGGGCGCTTCGTTCGTTGATTGGCTTCATGACACTCTCTCCCTTCATCCACAAAAAGTCGAAGCATGTGCGCTGCCGGCGCAGCACGCTTCGATTGACTCTATTATGGTCGCGCACGCCGCCGTACACATCCGATACGCGCACCATTTTCTCTACGCCAAATAGCGCATTTGTTGATATGAAGGATAAATAGCAATCAACCGCAAGTTGTGTTATGATGCAAGTATCCGTGACGCGAGTTTACCACAAAACAAAAGCAAACTCCAAAAGCACGGCAATTCGAATGACACAGGCCGTGCGTCGCCCGCTGGCGTAGAATGATCACAGAGGGAGTTATCATGGTGCTCAAAAGCGAGCTCGCTGCCTATCTGGACGCGTTCCTCCGCATCAACGAAGTGCATGATTATGGTTTGCAGGGGCTGCAGGTCGAAGCCGGCGAAGATGAGGTGACGACCGTGGCCTTCAGCACCGATTCGGCTTTGCCCTGCATTGCCAACGCCCAGCAAGCTGACGCGCAGATGTTGATTGTGCACCATGGCCTGTTTTGGGGTCGCGAACAGCTGCTTCGCGGCCCATTTGGAAAGCGTGTTCGCCGTCTGTTCGAGGCAGGTCTTTCGCTCTACGCCGCGCACTTGGCGCTCGATGCCCATCCCGAAGTGGGCAACAATGCAGAACTTGCGCGTCTTTTCAACATCACCGTGACGCGCTGGTGGGGCGATGCGAAAGGCACGCTCATTGGCGTTTTGGGCGCCGCGCCAGCCGGTTTGACCCTGGCCGAGCTTTCGGCCCAGGTCGGTTCTCGTTTGAGTACGACACCGCGCGTCCAAGGGTTTGGCCCGACCGAGGTGCGGCAGGTGGCAATCGTTTCTGGTTCTGGCGCGTCGTTTGCCGCCGAAGCCAAGGCTCTCGGCGCCGACACCTTTATCACGGGTGAGACGTCACACGTGGATTTCTACGCCGCACAGGACCTGGGAATCAACCTGATCTATGCGGGGCACTATGCCACCGAAACCGTCGGACTCAAGGCGCTGGCGCGTCACGTGAGCGCTCGCTTCCCCGTACGCACGGTTTGGCTTGACCACCCCACGGGGTTGTAGCGGCGCCGCGCTGCGCCGACAAGACAGCGAGTTTGAGATTTTTGCACGAATCGGCTATAATCGCGATCAGTGACGAAACGAAATCTACCGGAGAGGCCTGGTATTGGTGTGATAGCGCCCGAAATTGAAATTCTGCTCGCGAGCGTTGGCCTGGAACGTGCACCCCAGCCGCGTTTGGCGCCGGTGATCTTCTCGGCTGATTTTCAATTGGTGCGTTGGCGTCTGCTCAACTTGCAGCGCCAGTACCAGGTTGACAATGCGGCTGAGTTAGCCGAGAAAGCATGCGCCCAAGCCAATGCACGCGCTGATAAGGCTACGCTCTCTGCCATGTGGAAAGACCTGACCGAGTGGCAAGAACTGGAGCAAAGGGCCGTCGCGCTATGGCAGCGGCTCTACGCGCACTAAGCTGTTATGCATGTCGTCATGGTATCGAAGGCGCTAGTGGTTGGGGCTTATCAGCGCAAGTTGGAAGAACTTTCCCTCCTGCCTGGTATGCGCCTGACCGTTTTGGCGCCGCCTGGTTGGCGCGATAGCCGCGGTCTTATCCGACTGGAGCGCGCGCATGTCAATGGTTACGACCTGGTGGAAACCCCGCTGGTTTTCAATGGGCATTTCCATGTCCATTTTTACCCACGGCTGGCCTCCCACTTGGCGGCCTTGCGTCCCGACCTGATTCACATGGATGAAGAACCGTGTAATTTGGCAACCTTCCAGGGTGTATGGCTGGCGCAGCAGCTCGGCACGCCAGCCTGTTTCTTCACGTGGCAGAACCTGTATCGCGCCTACCCGCCGCCGTTTCGCTGGTTCGAGAAGTACGTTTTCCGCCACGTGCGCCATGCCGTGGCTGGCAACGCGGAAGCCATTGACGTTCTGCGGCGTAAAGGCTACCGGGGGCCGGTGGCCCTCGTGCCGCAGTTTGGGGTGGACCCGCAGATTTTTCGACCGTTTACTCGTCCGCCCTCGCCGCGTTTTGTAATCGGCTATGCCGGCGGCCTGGTGCCAGAAAAAGGCGTTGATCTTCTGCTGCGCGCGGCTGCCGATCTCCCGGACGTGGAAGTGCGCCTGGCCGGCAGCGGTGCGCAGCAGCCTTCTCTGGTCGCGCTGGCGCAGCAGTTGGGTGTACACCCACGCGTCCAGTTCTTGCCTCGGCTCACATCTACTGCGATGCCTGATTTCTATGCACAATTGGACGCCCTGGTGCTGCCTTCACGCACGGCCCCGAACTGGAAAGAGCAATTTGGCCGCGTCCTCATCGAGGCGATGGCCTGCGGCGTGCCGGTGATTGGCGCGGCCAGCGGCGAAATTCCCCAGGTGATTGGCGATGCCGGGCTGGTTTTCCCGGAAGGAGATATCTTGGCCTTACGCGGCTGCCTGCGACGTCTGCAGCAAGACCCTGCGCTGCGGAGCGAATTAGCGCTGCGAGGACGCGCCAGGGTTTTGGCCCATTACACCCAAGCGCGCATTGCCGCCCTGACCTACGGCGTCTACCAGGAGATGCTGGCCCTGGCCGCATCGTCGGCTCCAGGATTGGCGGTTGGCGCTAATTCCTGACCCCCTGCGCGAGCGCAAATCTGTGCCTACGGTTGGCGTCAACTCACTCTTGCTGGCGCTCGATGATACCTACCGCAGTGCAGGCGTTTCCAACTATAACGCGCAGCTCCTTCGTCACCTGCCTGCGGCGGCTCCAGATTTGCGCCTGGTGGCTTTTGCTGGTGATCGCCGCTTCACACCGGCGTCCGGCGTGACCGTGCGGCGCCCGACTTGGTCTACCCGGTCTCCGCTGGCGCGTATTGCCTGGGAGCAGACCGCGTTGGCGTTGGCAAGTCGGCGCGTCGATCTGTTGCACGGCACGGTCTATGCCAGCCCCCTGCTGGCGGCATGCCCCACGGTCATCACGGTGCACGACCTGACCTTTGTCCA
>CAZEPA010000039.1:0-12082 GCA_964513955.1 uncultured Anaerolineae bacterium
TGTGCGCCGCCTCTTGGAGCGCCTGCGCCAGCTGCGCGCCGGCGCCGGCGAGACCTCTGGTGCGGAGACAGACCGTGTCTGAGTAGGCAGATTGCCTTGTGATCGTTTTCGCAGTATAATCAACGCAACTAACAGCAAAGCCAACCAGTTGAGACCTGACTGGCTTTGCACCCGACTTCCTGTCAGTCCCAGGATCCAGGCTTCGCTGCCTCCATCTCCGAACGGCTGTTTGTCAGTAGGCAAATGAGGCTGCGACCTTTTCCCCGGGCCGTAGCTTTTCTTTTGTCATGATCTCTATCAATCCCTTGCGCACGAGGCTGGTCATGCTATGGATATCTTCGCTACCCACCAACAGGTGCTCGATCGTTACAGTGAGTACGTTCAGAGCTTCTTCTCGATTGCTGACGATGACATTCGGGCATTTGTTGACCGAGAAATCGTCACTGAACGCTCGCTCTGGCCCGATGCGCTTCTCCAACTCAACCCGGCCTATGAAAAAGCAGCGACGATCGAGGCTCTGAGCAGGAGCGGGGTGCTGCATGCCGGCTGCGCCGATGTGTTTCGTGACGCCAGTGGCGCCTCGTTTCAACTCTATCGTCACCAGGAGGATGCCATCCGTAAAGGACTGGCCGGCCAGCACTTTGTGGTGACGAGTGGCACCGGCTCTGGCAAGACGCTGACCTACTTTGTCCCCATCTTCGATGCGGTGCTGCGCGGCAATCCCGGACAATCCCGGGTGTGGGCGATCGTGGTTTACCCGATGAATGCGCTGGTGAACTCGCAGGAAGAGGCGCTGCGCCAGCTGGCAGAAGGCTACCAGCGCCGCACGGGCAAACCGATGCCGGTGCGCTTCGCCAGGTACACAGGGCAGGAGTCGGACGAGGAGAAGCTGCGCCTGCGCCAGAATCCACCCCACATTCTGCTGACAAACTATGTGATGCTAGAGCTTATGCTGGTTCGCCCGCGGGAAGGTCTTTTCATCGAGCAGGGGACCTCGGCGCTGCGCTTTCTGGTGATGGATGAACTGCATACCTACCGTGGCCGCCAGGGCGCCGACGTGGCTCTGCTCATTCGCCGCGTGCGCGAGCGCAGCGGGAATCCCAAGTTGATCTGTATCGGTACCAGCGCCACGATGGTGAGTGCAGGATCGCAAGGTGAGCGCCGCGAGGCGGTCGCCGGCTTCGCTAGCAAGTTTTTTGGCGTGCTGGTGGAGGCCAAGAACGTCGTGGAGGAAACGCTGCGCCGGGTCATCCCACGCAACGGGCTGCCGGAGGTGACGGCGCTGCGGCAGGCTCTGGCGACGCCATTGCCACTGGCGGGGAACTGGACTGCCTTCGCGGCTAACCCGTTGAGCGCCTGGATCGAGGACACCTTCGGGCTGCAAGTAGACTCCGGCGGGGTGCTGCGGCGGCGTGTACCTATTCCCCTGACCGAGGGAGCGCAGCGGCTGGCAAAAATTACGGGCGTTGCTCATCAGACATGCGTCGCACGTCTGCGCGAGATGCTGCTGCTCGGCGCCCAAACTCCTCTGCCCGACGGCGCCAACGCATTTGCCTTCAAGCTGCACCAATTCATCAGCCAGGGCGGCGCTGTCTATGCCACGCTGGAGCGGCCCGAAGACCGATTGCTGACCTTGGAAGGCCAGGTCTATGCGCCCGGCGCGGAGGAGCGCTTGCTCTATCCGCTGCAGTTCTGTCGCATCTGCGGGCAGGAATACTATGCCGTCACGTGGCGCAAGAAGGACCGCAAGCTGCTGCCCTGGGCGGAGGGTGCACTGGGTAAGCCCGAGGATGATCCCACGATCGGGTATGTGATGCCTGACCTGGACAATCGCTGGCAAGATGAGGAGGCGGCGCTGCCAGAGCATTGGTTCGAGCCGGCCAGGCCAACCAAGCTCAAGAAAGACTACGCGCCATACCGCCCCCAAAGATTGTTTGTGCGGGCGAACGGTGAAATTGCCGACGGGGATACTCCCGACGCCATCCTTGCTTGGTTCCTACCACAGCCCTTCATGCTGTGCTTGGCGTGCGGGGAAGCGTACACACGCCGCGATAGCAACGATTTCCGCAAGCTGTCGGCGCTTTCGAGCGAGGGGCGAAGTACGGCCACGACACTGCTGGCGCTGACCACGGTGGGCGCGATGCGTGATTCTGACCTGGCACGTGAAGCGCAGAAGCTGCTCAGCTTCACCGACAACCGGCAGGATGCTTCGCTGCAGGCCGGCCACTTCAACGATTTTGTACAGGTGGCGTTGATGCGCGCGGCTCTATACCAGGCGCTGAAGCAGGCCGGCGAGCTGCGCTTTGAGGAAGTGGCCGATCGTGTCATGGATGCGTTGGCGCTGCAACTCAGGGACTACGCCAAGCAAAAGGACCTCGATCCGGGCAGTCCCCAGGCCGCCAAAACCAGGCAAGCCTTGCGTGATGTGGTAGAGTATCGGCTTTACGAAGACCTCCGCCGGGGCTGGCGCGTGGTGCAACCCAACCTGGAGCAGTGCGGTTTGCTGAGCATGGACTATGTGGGATTGGAGCCCCTGCTGGCCCGCCAGGAGGTCTGGAGCCGCATCGCCTTCATGTCGGAATTAAGCCAGGCCGATCGCCGCGAGGTGCTGCGCACGATTCTCGATGAGATGCGGCGCCAATTGACGATTGATGTGGCTTGCTTGCGTCGTGGCCAGACGCAGGATGAACTCAAACGTCGCGCCATTGAGTATCTCGATGAGCAGTGGGCCTTCAGCGAGGATGAGTCGCTGCGTTACGCCTCGTTCTTCGTACTGCCGGATGAGGCCCGTGAGCGCGGCGACTTCAGTCTATCCGTGCGCAGCGTCACCGGCCGTTGGCTGAAACGGACGATCAAGGAAAAGCTCGGTCGTGAGCTGGACAGCGATGCTTACATCACCCTGATCAAGGCGATCACCGGCGCGCTGACCAGCTACGGCCTCTTGATCCGCACGGACGAGGGCACGGGGGCAGCCCGGCAGGGCGGCCTACGCCTGCGGGCGAGCGCCCTGATTTGGCGGTTGGGAGACGGCGCTCCTGCGGCCAATCCACTGCGACGCTATCGTGGGCGCGGCGAGGCCTACGCACTGGTGGAACAGAGGGCCAATCAGTTTTTCAGGGGCTTTTATCGACGCGCCGGCCCGCTGCTGGCCGGCATGAGCGGTGGTGCACACACCGCGCAGGTGCGACCGGCCGTGCGCCAGCAGCGTGAGGAAGCGTTCCGCAAGGGTCAACTGGCGTCGTTGTTCTGCTCACCCACGATGGAACTGGGGGTGGACATCCGCGATCTGAACGCCGTTCACCTGCGCAATGTCCCACCCACCCCGGCCAACTACGCGCAGCGCAGCGGCCGGGCGGGCCGCGCGGGTCAGCCTGCCCTCATCCTGGCCTACTGTTCGACGCGCAGCGGGCATGACCAGTATTTCTTCCAGAAACGGCAGAAGATGGTCGCCGGCGAGGTGACTGCACCGCGGCTAGACCTGGGGAATGAGGATCTGATACGCGCGCACCTTCATGCCATCTGGCTGGCGTATGCCGGCGTCAATCTGGCGCAAGGCCAGGGATCCATCCTGGACATCATTGACGCCGAGCAAGACAACCTGGTGCTGCAGCAGGCCGTGCAGGATCAGATCGTGCTCACGCCAGGGAAGCGCCAGGCCTGCCTTGCGGAATGTCAACGGATTCTGGCCGCCTGTGGACCAGATGTGGCCAGCGCCGATTGGCTGCGGGAGGGCTGGCTTGAGGCCCAAATTGACGGCGCCGCCGCGGCGTTTGACCGCGCGTTTGACCGCTGGCGTGAGCTGTACCGCGCGGCAACGATGCAACTCATTGCTGCTCAGCAACAGCAGCTGGGTGGATTCAGGAAAGCCGGCAAGGCCAGCGTTGACGCTGTCAAGGACGCCGAAGTGTCCATGCGCGAGGCGCGGCGGCAGCTGGAGCTGCTCACCAGCCAGGGTGTGCGGCCGGAGGAGTCCGACTTTTACGCCTATCGCTACCTGGCCAGCGAGGGCTTCCTGCCTGGTTACAATTTCCCGGCGCTGCCAGTGCGGGTTTTCGTTGCCAGTCGCAGCGAAGGAGAATTCATCACGCGGCCGCGCTTCCTGGCGATCGACGAGTTTGCCCCGGACAACGTTATCTACCACGAGGGGGCGAAATACCAGGTTAATCGCGTGTGGCTGTCATTGCAGGACCCAGACAAGCGGTTTGTGCGCGTCAAGCTGTGCCAGGCTTGTGGCTACCTGCACGAGGGTGAGGCGGTCAACGCTCAGGAATGTCAGAACTGCGGTCGCTCTCTCGATGTGGCCGGTTTATACGTCGCAAACCTCCTGGAGATGCCCACGGTTGGGACCCAGCGCCGGGACCGCATCACGAGCGACGAGGAAGAGCGCATGCGCATGGGATATGACACGCGCACGAACTTTCGCTTTGCTCAAGGCCCTGCGGGAGGAATGCGCCGGCGGTTGGCCAGTGTTGTAGGGGATAGGGAGGCAGCGAGTAGCGAGATAGCGAATAGGGAGGCAGGGGATGGCCCTACTCCCTACTCCCTGCTGGACCTGGTCTATGCGCCGGCGGCGACCCTCTGGCGTATCAACCATGGGTGGCGGCGGCGGCAGGAAATCGGCTATCGCCTGGACATGAAGCGAGGCTTGTGGTTGGGCCAGAATGAAACGGCGGACAAGAACACGAATGGCGGCGCCGGCACACCCGCCGAGGTCAAATCCCAGGTGCGACTGTTCGTGCGCGGCACGGCCAACGCCCTACTGGTCTATCCCAAGCAAATCGGCGATTTGGCGGATGAGAGTTTTCTGCCCAGCCTGCAGTACGCCCTGGCGCTTGGCATTCAGAAGGAGTTCGAGGTTGAGGAGAGCGAGCTGGCCTCCGAGTTGATTGGCGAAGGTGAACAACAGGGCATCCTGTTCTTCGAAGGCGCGGAGGGCGGCCTCGGGGTGCTGCGCCGGCTGCTGCAAGAGCCGCGTGCCCTCGCGGCCGTGGCACGGCAGGCGCTCGAGATCTTGCACTTCGATCCCATCAGCGGTGATGATCTACGGCCGGCCAGCGATGTGGAGAATGGCTGTGCGCGCGCCTGCTACGAGTGCCTGATGTCCTATTACAACCAGCGCGTGCATCCCGTGCTCAACCGCTACCTGGTGCGTGACGCTCTCCTGGCGTTGGCTGGAAGCAGTACGCAGGTGGGAAACGCAGCGCGCGACTATGACGAACTGTATCGCTGGCTGCGTGCACGGACGGATCCAAGCTCTGACCTGGAGCGCAGATTCCTAGATGCTGTGTACGCATCGAAGCGCCGGCTGCCCGATTTTGCGCAGTACGAGGTGCCGGGTGCGATGGCCGTGGCCGACTTCTTCTACGAACCCAACGTGTGCGTCTACTGCGATGGCAGCGTGCACGACGAGCCGCAGCAACAGGCGAGCGATAAGGCGGTGCGTCAGGAGCTCAAGGCGCGTGGATACCGGATAATTGTGATTCGGTACGATGCGGATATTGAGGGGCAACAGCAGGAAGACTCGGATATTTTCGGTTAGGATCTGCCTTGGGCAGAATCCGTTCTACCAATTACTCGAACGCGTCCTGCCGGAGTGGCGAGAACGGAAATGGAGGCTGGAAGAGTTCGATTTTGGGTGACACGAGGAGGGGGCTGTGGAGCATGCTTTGCAGGTACTTACTGAAGACTTCGGACCATTCGAGTGGCTCATCACGTGGGTCTTCCTCTTCATAGCTCCGACGGCGTCCTTGATGATGGCCATTAGTTCCTTTCGAGAGAAAGAGACTGAGCAGGGGGGGCGTTGGCTGATCGCTGGACTGGTGCTCACGGCTTTGTTCGGGTGGTTTCTGGTTGGTTACGGCAGGCTGATGCTGCAATTGACAGTCAGGACCACGGGGACCTGGGTTAAGGGCGTATTGATCGCAGGCGCGATCGCGCTGGTCGCCTTGCCGTTTGGCCTGGTCGGCTACCAACTCCGCTTGGCCGTCGAGTATCGACGCCGCGGTGATGGAACTGGGCGTGGTAGGCGAGCTCTTATCATCGGCTGTCTGGGTTTGGTGGGGATGGCCGCGCTGATGTACGGGCTTTACTCGTATGCGGGCAGCCTGCTTGCAGCGATCGTGAGCATCCTAGCCGTGGTGGTAGTCGTGCTGGGATGGTTCGGCAGGTTCCTGGCACCGGAGGTTTTGCCCGAAGAGGACGACCGAGATGACGTTGAACGGCCGACCGGAGTCAGGGGGGAGAGAGTCGCACCCCTGCCGTTGGGAACGGGCACAGCAGCACGGACACCACGGCCGGCGGCTCGATCAGTGCAAGAGGCGCCACTCCCGCCATCTCAGCCGATCGAACCGCCACGGTTCTCTCCCAGCGTACCGGCACCTGCGCACGTCCAATCCGCAGGATTGCCTGCATGGCAAGATAACATGGGTCTCACGATCGTGCCGGACAACGTGCGTCGCATCGAACAGCTAACGGTAGTGCGTTGTGAGAGTGATGAATCTAGCTATGATGGGTTTTTGGGGGTTCTTGGGGATGGCCTGCAAGTGGCTCTGATCGCCAGCCCGTTCGGAAGGCGAGCCGCCTACGTCTTCGACTTGACGACTGGAAAGAAAACACACGAGACCAGGGATTTTCTGACGCTGTCCCCAGACTGCCGTTTTGCTGCAATCCGACTTGACAGTGTGCCAGGCGAATCCGCCTTCAACGTGGCCGTCCTCGACACAAGCTCCTGGCGTTCCGTCCGCGAGTTTCGCCAGAAAGGGGGCAGAGGCTGGAGTGTCGCCTTCTCGACCGACAATAGTAGTCTTGCGCTTATTTTCTCTCTCGAGAACTTGCTGAAGAAGGCCACCGTGCTGGAAGTCCGCGCAATTGTGAGCGGCACGGCTGTTCTGCGAATGAACCTACCGACGGCGCTTCAGGGAATTCCTGAGTTTGTATCCGATCGTGAACTGCTTCTCTGCACCCCTGACAGCGTCGCGCTCTTGGATATCTTCAGCGGGAAGACAGTATGGACACTCGCCGTCCCGAGAGAAGGCATCATAGGGATGGATCGAAGTCGCTCCCGGCTCTATGTAAAAATGCAGAACGACCACCGTACCCACGTGGTACACGTCCATACCGGACGTGATATCTTGGTGTTAGACAAGATGGAATTGCCTTTGCAGTCCAGATGTACCCTCGTCACCCCAGATGGCCAGATGATCGTGGATCACGATGAGAATCTGCTCACATTTTTCAGCACTTGGACTGGGGAGAGGCTGTATCAGTTGCCATTGAGCCGTTGCAATGGACTGCATTTCACGCCAAATGGACGCGCGCTCCTCGTTCTGTACTACAACGAGATACGAATTCTGGGTGTGCGAGCCAAAGATCAAGAGTGCCTATGACCATCACCACCCCAGGCGCCCTGGTGCGCTACCGCGAACGTGAATGGGTTGTCCTCCCTTCGGACGACCCCAACCTGATCCTGCTGCGGCCCATCGGCGGCAGCGCACGGGAAGTGTGCGGCGTCGTCAAGCCGCTGGCCGACCTCATTGCCTACGGGCCGGCCACCTACGAGCGTATCGAGCCTGCCCAGTTCCCGCTGCCGTCACCGGACGATGTGCAGGACCTGGCCGCGGTGCGATTGCTGCTGGAATCCGCCCGATTGCTGTTGCGCGATGGCGCGGCGCCCTTCCGCTCGCTGGGACACCTGTCGGTGCGGCCGCGGCCCTACCAGTTCGTGCCGCTGGTGATGGCGCTCAGGCTGCCAACGGTGCGCCTGCTGATCGCCGACGACGTCGGCGTGGGCAAGACCATCGAGGCGGCGCTGATCGCACGCGAGTTGCTCGACCGGGGGACGGTGCACCGGGTGGCGGTGCTTTGCCCACCCTACCTGTGCGAGCAGTGGCAGCGGGAGCTGGCCGAGAAGTTCCACATCGAGGCGGTCGTCATCCGCGCCGGCACGGTGGCCCGGTTGGAGCGCCAGACGCCGCAAGATCGCAGCATCTTCCAGCACTTCCGCCACTTTGTCGCCAGCATTGATACCGTCAAGGGCGATCACTACCGCGCCGCGTTCTTGCAGCACTGCCCCGACCTGGTGCTGGTGGATGAGGCGCACGGCGCGGCGCAGCCGCCGGCCGGCCGTGCGACGGCGCAGCAGCAGCGGCATGCCCTGCTGCTTGACCTGGCGAGACAGGCCACGCGCCACCTGATCCTGCTCAGCGCCACGCCGCACAGCGGCGTCGAGTCGTCCTTCCAGTCCCTGCTTGGCCTGCTGCAGCCCGGTTTTCGCCTGTTCAGCCTTTCCAGCCTGACCGAGAAGCAGACCGCTACGCTCGCGCAGCACTTCGTGCAGCGCCGCCGCGCGGACGTGCGGCACTGGATGGGCGAGGATACGCCCTTCCCGACGCGTGATCCCGAGGGCGCGGAGCAGCCGTACCGCTTTACACCCGCCTATCGCAAGTTTTACGAGGCGGTCTATGAGTTCGCCGGCGAGATGGTGCGCTCCGCCGTGACGCTGTCCGGCTGGAAGCAGCGCATGCGCTTCTGGTCGGCCCTGGCCCTGCTGCGCTGTGTCTCCTCATCGCCAGCCGCTGCCCAGGTTGCTCTGCTCAAGCGGGCAGGCGCTGATGGGGGTGCGGACACGTACCTGGACGAGTGGGACGCCGCGGCCGTGGACGCCGAGTTCGCGCCGCTGGTGTACGATCCAGTCGAGGCCGAAGCGGCCAACGACGCGCCACCCAGCGCCATCTTTGACACCCAGGAGCAGGATCCTACCTGGGAGGCATCTGACCGCGGCCGCCTGCGCAAGTTCGCCGGCCTGGCCGCTGGGCTGCGCGGCAAGGAAGACGCCAAGCTGCAGAAGCTGGTGGGGATCATCACGGATCTGCTGGCGGCCGGTTACCAGCCGATCGTCTGGTGCCGCTACATTGCTACGGCCGACTACGTGGCCGAGGAACTGAAACGAGGCCTGGAGACGCGCTTTCTGCAGGCGCGTGTCATCGCTGTCACCGGCGCCCTGGCCGAGGATGAACGCCGGCTGAAGATCGCGTCGCTGGCGGCCGCGCCGGTACGCGTGCTCGTCGCCACGGACTGCCTGAGCGAGGGCATCAACCTGCAAGAGCAGTTCTCGGCCGTGGTGCACTACGATCTGCCGTGGAATCCCAACCGCCTGGAGCAGCGCGAGGGTCGTGTGGACCGCTTCGGCCAAAAGGCGAAGGTGGTCAAGGCGATCATGATCTTCGGCCAGGACAACCCCGTGGACGGCGCGGTGCTCGACGTGCTGCTGCGCAAGGCGCGCGACATCTACCGCGAGTTGGGCGTCCATGTGCCGGTGCCGATGGACAGCGAAACCGTCATGGAAGCGGTGCTACATTCGCTGTTCGAGCGCACCACGCGCTACGATGGCCAGATGTCCCTCTTCGATCAGCCGGATGACGCTGGGCGCCTGGTGCGGCGCGTGCACGAGGAATGGACCAGCGCAGCCGACCGCGAGCGGGAAAGCCGGACGCGCTTCGCGCAGCGCGCGATCCGACCAGAGGAGGTGCAGCGGGCGCTGGGCGAGACCGACGCGGTGCTGGGCAGCCCGGAGGACGTGCGACGCTTCCTGGTGCAGGCCAGTCAACGCTTGCCCTTTGGCCTCACGGAGCGCAGCGGCGGTCGCTGCGATCTCTTGCCTGGTGATCTGCCGGAGGCGGTGCGGATGCGGCTGGGCGACGCGCCAACGCCCTGGCCCATCACCTTCCAGTCGCCCACGCCCACCGGGCTGATCTACATTGGCCGCAACCATCCGCTGGTCGAAGGCCTGGCCGAGCACTTGATGGACATCGCCTTCCACCCGACCGACGGAGATCAGCCGGTGGCGCGCTGCGGCGCGATTCGTACGAAGCAGGTGACGCGGCGCACGGCGCTCTTCCTGCTGCGTCTCAGATACCTGCACCTCGACGGCGACGCTGGCGGCGCCTCATTGGCCGAGGAAACATTCACCTGGGGCTTGCGCGGCGTGCACCCCGATGTCAGCGAGCTCGATTCTGTGGAAGCGCAGCGCTTGATGGACGGGCAGCTCGACGCCGTGTCGGTACCCTCCGCTGAACGCCAGGAGGTGCTGCGGGAGACGCTGGGCTGGTGGCCGGCCCTGCAAGCGCGGCTGGCCGCTATGCTGTCGGCGCGTGCCGCGCGGCTGGCCCAGGAGCACGGTCGGTTGGCGGACCTGGTGGGTTCGACGGCGAAGCTGATGCAGATCGAGCCGCAGGCGCCGCCCGATCTGTTGGGTCTCGTGGTGTTGTTGCCGGTGATACCGGGTGGAGTGAGCCGATGATAGATTATCAACAACTCCTGGCCTGGGTGGAACAAGGTGAATCGGAGATACAGGAGTTCAAGCTCTCCACCGGGCAGCGCACCGAGGCCGTGCGCGCGCTGTGCGCCTTTCTAAACCACCGTGGCGGGCGCTTGCTCTTCGGCGTGGACGCGCAGGCGCGCATCGTCGGCCAGGAGGTGAGCGACAAGACCCTGGCTGATGTCGCTCACGAATTGCGGGGTGTCGATCCGCCGGTCTTACCGACCATCGAGCGGATCGCACTCCCATCCGGGCGTGAGGTGCTGGCAGTGACCGTCGAGCGCGGCGCACGGCGGCCTTACACTTTTCGCGGGGAGGCCTACCGCCGCGTGGGGACGACCAACCGCCAGCTTTCCCGTGAGGAGTACGGCCAGATTCTGCTGGAGCAGATCCACAGCACGGTGCGTTGGGAGAGCGAGCCGGCGACGGGTTGGACAATTGCAGACCTGGATACCAGCGAGATCGTACGAACTGTAGAAGAAGCGATCCGTCGTGGCCGCTCTGACGATCCAGGCACCCGCGACCCAGCCGAGATCCTGCGCGGCCTGGGTTTGCTCAAGGAAGGTCAGATTCTGCGCGCTGCGGTCGTGCTGTTCGCCAGGTCAGATCGCCTCCTGCCTGACTATCCCCAATGTTTGCTGCGGATCGCCCGGTTCAAAGGCGTCGACAAGACCGAGTTCCTCGACAACCGACAGTTCCACGGCAATGCCTTTGACTTGCTGTTGCGCGCGGACCGCTTTCTGCGCGACAACCTGCCGGTGGCGGGCCGCGTCGTGCCAAATCTGTTCGAGCGAATTGACGACCCCCTCTACCCGCCGCTGGCGTTGCGGGAAGCCGTGGCGAACGCGCTCTGTCACCGCGACTATGCCATCGGCGGCGGTTCTGTCGGCGTCGCGATCTATGACGACCGTTTGGAAATTACCTCCGCCGGCATGTTGCACTTCGGCCTAACCATAGAGGACCTTTACCAGCCCCACGCATCGCGCCTGTGGAATCCATTGATCGCAACTGTATTCTATCGGCGGGGCATCATCGAGACCTGGGGACGCGGCACACTTAAGATGACTGAACTGACCGAGCAGGCCGGACTGCCGAGACCGGAGTTTGAAGAGAGGGCGGGTGACTTCATCGTGCGCTTCCGTCCTAGCCACTATCTGCCGCCCTCACGCATAGGACACAGCCTGTCCGAACAGCAACAGGCGATCCTGATACTCCTCTCAGAAAGCAGCGGCTTGGGGCTGAGCGACATCCACGCTCGGCTCGGGCGCGGAACGCTGCGTTCGGTGCGGGAGGATGTCGCCTTTCTCAAGAAGGTCGGCATGCTCGATTCGCGCGGCTACGGTCGCGGCGCGCGTTGGTCCCTGGCTGGAGCAACATCTCCTGCAGAATAAGCCGGCCAATTAATGGCCAATTCCGGCCAATTCGCGGCCAATTCGGCCAATTGTAGGTTGAGACAAGATCGGTCTGGAAGCTGCTGATGACTCTATTAACGATCCGCATCGAAGGCGGGCTGCTGTCGCCTGATTTCCTGGAAACCATTCACGACCAACCGGGTCAGAAGCCGTTCGACTTTGGACTGGATGCCCGACGTTCCCTGGTGGACGAGGTCACCGCGGTCTGGAGCGACGTGCGCGCCTACTGGGAGGCGTTCGAGCGCCGCCGTGCCCGCGCCAAGGACGGCGAGTCGCTCACCACGGCCACGCGCGAGGCCTGGATCATCCCGTTGTTGGAAGCGCTGGGCTACCGGCTGACTTTCCAGCGCCGGGC
>CAZEPA010000039.1:12182-14361 GCA_964513955.1 uncultured Anaerolineae bacterium
TGGCGAGTAGCGAGGTGGCGAGTAGCGAGGTGGCGAGTAGCGAGGTGGCGAGTAGAGCTACTCACTATTCGCTATCTCACTATTCGCTATCTCACTATTCGCTATCTCACTATTCACTATCTCACTATTCCCTCTACTACAGCATCACCCGCCTGCGCCGGCTGGCCGAGACGCCGCTGAGCGGGCCGCAACGGTTCGATGATCTCTACCTGGGCCTATGTACCCTGTTCCAGGTGCTGCGTGACGAGACCCAGGCGCCGGCGCTGGGCGTGCCCGCGCTCAACGGCGAGCTGTTCGACGTAGGCCGCACGCGCCACCTGGAAGCCGCCTACCTGAACAACCGCGACCTGCTGAGCGCCATCCGGCAGCTTTCCTACTTCACGCCCGAGAAAGAACAGGTGCGGCGGCGCGTGAACTACGCGGCGCTGGATGTGGAGGAGCTGGGCAGCGTCTACGAGAGCCTGCTCGATGAGCATCCGGTGATTGAGGGAGTAGCGAGCGGCGAGGTGGGGAGTAGGGAGGTAGGGAGTAGGGAGGTAGGGAGTAGGGAGGTAGCGAGTAGGGAGGTAGGGAGTAGGGAGGTGGCGAGTAGAGCTACTCACTATTCGCTATCTCGCTATTCGCTACTCCCTCGCTTTTCATTCGTCCAGGGTACGGAGCGCAAGACCACCGGCTCCTACTACACGGCGCGCGAGCTGGTGAAGGAGACGCTGGACTCGGCGCTCGATCCGGTGATTAGGGAGATAGTGAGTGGCGAAATAGCGAGTAGGGAGGTAGGGAGTAGGACAAAGTCTATCCATTCGTCACTCGCTACTCGCTACTCACCTGAAGGAAAGGTAACCGATGGAGAAAAAACCGATCCAGTCCTACCGAGATCTCGTGGTGTGGCAGAAGGGGATGGATCTCGCCGCAGCGTGTTACAGGCTGACGAAGAGCTTTCCGCGGGAAGAATTATACGGCATGACCTCACAGATTCGGAGAGCCGCGGCGTCGGTGCCGGCGAACATCGCGGAGGGGCATGGCCGGGAGCATCGCAACGAATTCGTTCGGTTCCTGCAGATCGCTCAGGGATCTCTGAAGGAAGTGGAGACACATCTGATCCTGGCGGCTCGCGTCCAGCTGACGACCGAAGTCGAGATTCAACCAATCTTAGAACAGTGCGACCAGTTGGGTCGTCAGCTTCACGCGTTGATTCGCTCCTTACAGCGGGAAGTGGTGAAGTAGCGAGTGGTGAAGTGGCGAATGGCGAAGTGGCGAGTGGCGAAATGGCGAGTAGCACGACTCACTATCTCGCTACTCACGATCTCGCTACTCACTATCTCGCTACTCACGACCTCGCTACTCCCTACTCACCATCTCCCTACTCCCTACTCACCACCTCCCTACTCTCCATTCGCGTCTGCGATCCTGCGTGCGGCTCTGGCCATTTCCTGCTGGCGGCCGCGCGGCGGATCGGCCGGGCGCTGGCCCAGGTCGCCACGGGGGAGGATGAGCCGTCGCCGGAGGCGGTGCGTCATTGGACGCGCGAGGCGATCATCCACTGTATCTATGGCGTGGACAAGAACCCGCTGGCCGTGGACCTGTGCAAGGTGGCGCTGTGGATCGAGGGGCATGCGCCAGGCAAGCCGCTGACCTTCCTCGATGCGCACATCAAGTGCGGCGATTCGCTGGTGGGGGTGTTCGATCTCGAAGTGCTCGACGAGGGCATCCCCGATGAGGCGTTCGACCCGGTGACCGGCGATGACAAGCCGACCGCGCGCGAGCTCAAGCGCCGCAACAAACAGGAGCGCGCCGGCCAGCTGGGCCTGGCCCTGTCCAGCAGGCAGGCCGCACTGGACGAGGCCGTGCGCGCGTGGCAGGCCCAGCTCGACAGCCCGGAAGACACGCCCGCGCAGGTGCGCCGCAAGCAGGCCGCCTATGCAAAATTGCAGCAGCAGGAAAACGCCCAGCGCACCGCCTGCGACCTGTGGACGGCCGCCTTCTTCACGCCGCTGACCGCTGAAAACATCGCGGCGGGCGCTATCCCGACCACGGCCACCTTGCAGAACTATCGCCGGCAGCCCGCCGCGGCCGATCCCCGCCTCGTCGCGCACGCGCGGGCGTTGGCGGTACGCAACCAGTTCTTCCACTGGCCGCTGGAGTTTCCGCATGTGTTTAGGGAGGTAGGGAGTAGGGAGGT
>CAZEPA010000040.1:0-13959 GCA_964513955.1 uncultured Anaerolineae bacterium
GCTCTCAATATGGCAGCCAACGCGGCCAAGCGTTATGGCCAGCGCGTGGCTTTTTTCAGCCTGGAAATGTCGGCCGAGCAGTTAGTGCAGCGCCTGCTGTCGTCCGAAACCGGCATTGATCAGCAGCGCCTGCGCCTGGGCGACGTGCACGACGATGAATGGCCCATTCTGATGGAAGCAGCGGGCGTGCTCGCCAATACCCACCTGTTCATTGACGACACCCCCGCGGTCAGCGCGCTGGAAATGCGAACCAAGGCTCGACGCCTGCACGCGGAGCACGGCCTGGATGTGATCATCGTAGACTATCTGCAGCTCATGCGGGGGCAGGCTACGCGCAACGAAAATCGCGTGCAAGAAATCTCCTATATCACGCGCTCGCTCAAGGAGTTGGCGCGCGAGATGAAAGTACCGGTGCTGGCCCTTTCTCAGCTGTCACGCGCGGTGGAACAGCGCGCGGACAAAAGGCCGATCTTGAGCGACCTGCGCGAGAGCGGCTCGATTGAGCAGGATGCCGACATCGTGCTGTTTGTCCACCGCGAAGATATGTACGACGAGAACACGGAGCGCAAAAATATCGCCGACATCATGGTCGCCAAACACCGCAACGGGCCTGTGGGCACCGTTTCGTTGTTCTTCCACAAAGAATTGACGCAGTTCCGCGACCTGGAAATGGTGCGCGAGCCGCTCGAACCCGAGGCTTGAGCGGTCAGCCATGAAAGGATTTCCTGGATTTCCAGCCGGCGAACTGCCCTCGGTGGCGCTGCCGTTGTTTGCGTTCACCGATCTGCTGCCAACGATTGACCATCTAGGCGAGATGAAGGTCACGCTCTTCTGCCTGTGGCGCATCAGCGAAAAACCAGGCTCCTTGCGGTTTGTGACCCATGATGAGCTGCTGACCGATGCGCGTCTGCGCCGCGCGTTGCCTGACGGCGCCGCCGTGCAAGAAGGCCTGGAGCGCGCGGTGGCCCGCGGCAGCCTGCTGCACCTGGTGGTCGAACGCTTTGGCGAGCGCGAAGATTGGTATTTCATCAATGACGAGATGGGCCGAACGCTGCAAGAGCGTGTGCGCAGCGGCGTGATGCCTGAGTTCGATGATCCGCTGCTTGAGAATCGCGCGCTGCGCGCCGAACGCCCGAACATCTTCGTCTTGTACGAACAGAATATCGGCCTCCTGCAGCCCCTGCTGGCCGATGAGCTGCGCCACGCCGAACGTGATTATCCCCTGGAGTGGCTGGAGGCCGCGTTCCGCGAAGCGGTTGTGCGCAACAAGCGCACCTGGCGCTACGTGCAGGCCATCCTACAGCGCTGGGCCCTCGAAGGTCGTGAGGCGCCGATGCCGGAGCGTAAGCCAGGCAGCAAGCCCAAGGGCGCCAAAGCCGCCGTGGCCAAGGCCCCCAAGAAAACAAAAAAACTGGAAAAACGGTCCGATCCGTTCGATTACTGAGGACACCCTGGCTGATCAATTTGCGGTTTTTCGGCAAGGAGCCGCCAAGCGGCTCAGTTTCTCAACGACAGTGCAACGAGGTGACGTGTGAAAAGCCTGGCTGAGGTTCTTGCGCGCGTCGCGCAGGATCACCCGACGGCTGCCAAGTCGGGCAACGGTAGTTCCACCAATGGCGAGGTGTGCCCCATCTGTCACGGAACTGGGTTCGTTCAGCGCGATTTGCCGATCGGCGATCCCGATTTTGGCAAGGCCGCGCCTTGCGTGTGCACCCTGCGTACGTTGGCATGGGAGCGCGCGAGCCAACTGCGCCAGGTCAGCAACTTGGGTCAATTGGAGCGCCTGACGTTCGAACGCTTCTTACCCGATGGCCTGGGCCTGCCCGACGACAAACGCCGCTCCCTGCGCAGCGCCTACGACTTTGCGCGCCAATTCGCCGACGCGCCCATTGGCTGGTTGGTGCTGCAAGGCGGCTGTGGCACGGGCAAGACGCACCTGGCGGCGGCCATTGCCAACGTGCGCCTGGCGCGCGGTGAATCGGTGATGTTCGTCGTTGCGCCGGATCTGTTGGATTATCTGCGCGCCGCGTTCACGCCGCAGTCGGATACGACCTTCGATCAGCGCTTTGAGCAGGTGCGCAGTACACCGTTGCTGATCCTGGACGACCTGGGCGCGCACAGCACCACGCCCTGGGCGCAGGAAAAACTCTACCAAATTGTCAATTATCGCTACAATGCGCATCTGCCCACGGTCATCACGACCAATTTTCGCCTGGAAGACCTGGACGAACGTGTGCGCTCACGCCTGGTGGACCCGGAAGTTAGCGCCGTCTTTCACATCGTCGCGCCAGATTTTCGCCAACCGGGCAAGACCTACGATTCGCTGGAACTGAACAGTCTGGCGCTGCATGAAGATCAGCGGTTCGACAACTTCGACCTGCGCGGGCATGAGTTGAACGGCGAGGAGCGCGCCAGCCTGCGTGAGGCGCTGACCGCCGCGCAGCAGTTCGCCCAAGATCAGGATGGCTGGCTGATCTTCAGCGGCAGTTACCATTGCGGCAAGACTCACCTGGCCGCGGCGATTGCGCGCGAGCGCCACAGCCACTATGGCGGCGCGCCTATGTTCGTCTTCGTGCCCGATCTGCTCGATTTCTTGCGCGCAGCTTTCAATCCTGCCAGCACCGTCTCGCTCGATGAGCGCTTTGAGCAGGTTAAAAAGGCGGAACTGCTTGTGCTCGATGACTTGGGCGCGCAAAGCGCCACGACATGGGCGTCGGAAAAACTCTTCCAACTCATCAACTATCGCTACGTGGCGCGGCTGCCCACCGTCTTCACGATCGCCCTTGACAATTTGCCCTTGGAAACTCGCTTTCACGCACGCGTGTTCGATCCGGGGCGCAGCCGTGAGATCAAGATCACGGCGCCTGCTTATCGCCCTGCCCTGCGTTCACCCGCGGCCGCGCCGCGCGCAGCACGCACAAGGCGCTGAGACTGGCGGCGGCTTCCGCGCGCCTGCCAGGGGAACCGCAACGCATGGCCGAGCGTTTCTTGTCTGCTAATAACGCCAATTTCCGGCGCAGACGGATCGTCGCCTCATGGGCGCAGACCGCCTCACGCCGGATGCTTGTTGAGTCAGAGCTTCCATGCTTGGGGATTTCCAGGCCCAATGGTAGAATCTGCTCATGACATATCTGCAAATCATGAATGAGGTAATCTGGATGAACCGTCTCTCGAGAATTGCCTGGCTGTCCCTGCTAGCCATCCTCGTGCTCAGCGGCTGCGGCGCAGCGCCAACCCCTGCGCTGATCCCCACACGCACCCCCCAACCGACTTTCACCCCAACGCCGGATTGGACGCCCACGCCGGCCCTGGCTCCGACCAAGACCCCCACGCCGGAGCCAACCGCGACGCCGACCCCTGCTGAGCCGCCCACGGCCGTGCCCACCAACACTTCTGAAGCCAAACCGGCCGCCGTTGTCACGTCGCCGTCGGCGAACGTGCGTACAGGGCCAACAACCGCCTACCCGCTGGTCGGGCGCGCCAATCGCGGGGATCGCCTGGAGATTACCGGCAAGAACGCCAATGGCACCTGGTGGCAGGTCTGCTGTGTGGCTGGCAAGCAAGGCTGGATCATCAATGACCTGGTGCGCGCTGAGGGTAACCTGAGCAGCGTGCCTGTTGTCACCGGCATTGCGCCGCCGCCTGCCGCACCCACGCGCCCGCGGCAGCCAACAGCCACCCCGGCGCCCCCAGCGCCGCCGCCCACGGCCGCGCCTGCCTTTGCCTATCGGGTGGGCAACACGCGCTGCTTCCCTAACTCGGGCATCACCTATATCGAAGGTAAGGTGTTAGATCGGAGCGGCGCCGGCAAGAACGGTGTGACCGTAGTCTTCTCCTACGCGCCCGATGGGCCTCCCGTGGCTTCCTATGTGACTGGGACGGATCCGGGCAAGGTGGGCGGTTACACGCACATTATTCAGTTCGATGGGCCGCGTGAAGGCACCTGGTCTGTGTGGACGGTAGATGGCGGCCGACGCAGCTCCGCCATTGCTACCGTCAAGACCGATGGCGTTGCCGGGGATGGTAGATGCCAGCAGGCGAACGTGGACTTCGTCCAGAACTGAGAAAACAATCAAACGGACGTAGAGCGCCTGGCGGCGGATTTTTGTCGCATCGGCGGGCGCTCTACTCGGGTCTAGCCCTACTGGCAGTGATGCTGGCGGGGCTTTTCGTCTGGCGCCAACCGTTGCGCGCCTGGCTCTTCAATCTCAGCGGCGAAAAAGACCTTCTTCCCCAGTTCAAGGCGCTTAGCGATCTGAGCGCCGACGTGATGCGCCCGCCCGTGCAGACCGCCGATCTGACGCCGGTACAGTTTGCCGGCGTCAATCCGTTTGGCGTCAATGTCTTCCTGGAACAGGAAGTAGAACCGGCCAAGCGCGAGCTGGCCGTCAAGATGGCGGCTGAAGCCGGGTTTCATTGGCTGCGCCAGGAGTTCCCCTGGGAAGACATTGAAATCAGCGCCAAAGGTGATTTCTGGGATCACAAGTTCAACCACTCGGCCTGGGACAAGTACGATGCCATCGTGGCGCTGGCCGAAAAATACCATCTTGAGCTGATCGTGCGCCTCAGCAACCCACCCGCGTGGACGCGGCGCGAGGGCAACGCGGCGGGCACCTATGCCCCGCCAGATGATTACAGAGACTATGGCGATTTTGTGGCGGCGGTCGTCAGCCGCTACCGGGGGCGTGTGCGCTTCTATCAGCTTTGGAACGAGCCGAACATCTACCCTGAATGGGGAGAACGGCCTGTCAACCCGGAGCAGTACGTTGATCTGCTCAAAGCGGGCGCGACGCGTGCCCGCGCGGCCGATCCCAACGTGGTGATTATCCTGGGCGCGCTGGCTTCCACGATCGAACTGACGCCGACGCCGCCCTACGGTCTCAACGACCTGGTTTATTTGCAGCGCTTGTACGATGCGGGCGCCGCGCCCTATTTCGACATCCTGGCGATGCAGGGTTACGGCCTTTGGTCTGGCCCCACCGACCGGCGCATGCACCCGCGGGTGATGAACTTCAGCCGCCCGCGCTTTGTGCGTGACCTGATGGTGCGCAACGGCGACGCGGCCAAGCCTATCTGGATCAGCGAAATGAACTGGAACGCAGTGCCCGATGACATCGCCGACAAGCGCTTTGGTCAGGTGAGCGAGACAGAGCAGGCGCAGAATATCGTGGCGGCCTATCAGCGCCTGCAAGCCGAATGGCCCTGGCTGGGCGTGGCCAATGTGTGGTATCTCAAGCGCGCGAGCGACCAATGGGAACAGGAGCGCAAACCAGAGGCTTACTTTCGTCTGCTGACGCCTGACTTTCGACCGCTGCCAGCCTACGCGGCGCTGGCTGCCTACACCGCCCAACCACCCCTGCTCGGCATCGGCTTTCACCAGGAAGATCATTGGGCGTTGACCTACGCGGGGAACTGGCAACGCATGAGCGATGAGCGGGCTGTGCTCGGGCACTATCGCCTCAGCGCCGACGCAGACGCCAGCCTGCGCTTCAGCGTGCAAGGCGGCGCGGTGATGCTGGTCATGCCACCGGGTCAAACCATCCACCCGCAGGCCAGCGTAGACGGTCAGCCAGTCGCCCTGACCACGGATGCCTCCAACCCGACGCGGCTGCTTGTGGCGCGTCGGTTAACGCCCGGCAGCCACCAGGTGCTGCTGCGCGGCGTTTTTGCCGTAGACGGCCTCATTATCGAATAGACGAGGATTCAACCTCATGACCGTGCTCTCCTCTGCCACCTTTTCCTTGCGTCGGCTTGATCGTTGGCTGGCGCCCTGGTTGCCCTGGTTGATTGTGGTTCTGGCCGTAGGCTTGCGCTTCTGGCGTCTCAACGGGCAAAGCCTGTGGGCGGATGAGGGCAACAGCGCCGCGCTGGCCTTGCGTCGTTGGGCTGACATCAGTCAGGCCGCCGCCGCCGACATTCACCCGCCGCTCTACTACTGGCTGCTCAACCTGTGGGTCAAGATCTTTGGTCTGTCAGAAAGTGGTTTGCGCAGCCTCTCTGCGGTGGTCGCCGCAGCCACCGTCGGATTGACGTTCGACCTGGGGCGGCGTCTGTTCGGCCGCGTGGCCGGACTGCTGGCTGCGTTCCTGCTGGCGGTGGCGCCGCTGCCGGTCTACTATGCCCAGGAAGCGCGCATGTACGCGCTGCTGACGTTCTGGGCCACGGCGCTGGCCGCCAGTTTTGTCATCTTCTTGCAGCAGGAGATGGTTGAGGTGTCGCCCGGCCGCCGCGACCCCCCATTGATCGGCACGACGCCCGGCTTTGTGTTTGCTGTCACCGCCATCCTGGGCCTCTATACGCACTACCTCTTTCCGCTCTTGCTGGTTGTGATCAACCTGGTCTATGTTGCCTGGCTGATCAGCACCTGGGCAAGCCCATTTCGCCGGCTGCGCGTGGTGCGTTGGCTCTTCTTGCACCTGGTGATCGTGTTTGGCTTTTGGGCGTGGGCGGGCATCGCCATTGAGCGCGTGCGCGCCTGGCCGGCGCCCGCCGCAGCGCAGCAGGGGGTGGGCGCGATTCTCGATGCCCTGCGTTGGCTCGCCTTCGGCCCCAGCGGCCCCGCCGTACCTCCCCTTTGGTTTTGGCCGGTACTGGCCGCGCTGCTGCTCGGCTTGCTGCCGGTCGCGATGAACCCCAAGACCCGCACGCCGCCTGCGCCGCCAACGCCCGCGTCAAAGAGCCGCCGCGCATCGCAGCGGCGGGCGGTCGCCGCGCCGCCGCTCCCCTCGCCGCCTGCGCCAGCCGCCGTTTCTGGGGCATGGACGGCCTGGGCCTTGCCTGTGGCCTGGCTGCTCGCTCCCCTCATCCTGATGCTGGCGTTCGGCCTCTTCAAGGATGCCTATCTCAAATTCTTGCTGATCTCCAGCCCGGCGTGGGCCTTGCTGCTGGCCCGCGGCTTGTTACTGCCGCTGGCCGTTCTGCGCGCAGCCCCCGCGGGAAGCACCACCTCGAACCGCCCCGTGTGGCTGGCGTTAGCCTGGCTCACTATAGGCCTGGTTGGCATCAGCGTGGGCGCGGCTTTGGCGCTCAATGCCTATTACACCGACCCGGCCTTTGCGCGCGATGATTATCGCGGGATCGTGCGCACCATCAATGCCGAGGCGACACCCCAGGACGCTATCTTGCTCGATGCGCCGGGACAGCATGATGTTTTTTCCTATTACTACCAGGGCGATCTGCCCGTGTTGGCGTTGCCCGCGCAGCGTCCACCCGCGGCCGCCGAGGTTACCAGTGCACTGGCACAGGGCCTGGCCGGCAAGCGGCGTGTCTATGCGCTTTTCTGGGCCACTGATGAAAGCGATCCGCAGCGCCTCGTGGAAACCTGGCTCGATCAGAACGCGTACAAGGTGCAAGACACCTGGCAGGGCAATGTGCGTTTCGTCACCTACAGCCTGCCTCAGGCTCAGACTCCTCTGCAACCGCTGGCTGTGTCCTTCGCCCCCCTGGCTGATCTGACAGGCCTGGCGCAAAGCGTCGGCGCGGTGGCCTCGGGCGATGTGCTGGAAACCACCCTGCGTTGGCAGGTTATGGCAGCGACGCCGCTGCGCTACAAGGTTTTCCTGCAGCTCCTTGATGATAACAACCAGGTGTGGGCGCAGCGCGACGCCGAGCCGGTGGGCGAAAGCCGTCCGACCTCCTCCTGGCAGGTTGGCGAGACGATCACCGATCGCCACGGCTTGCTGATTCCGCCCGGCACGCCGCCCGGCCGCTATCGCCTCATCGCCGGTTTGTACGATGCGGCCAGCGGCGCCCGCCTGCGTACGCCAGCCGCCGACTTTGTGGACCTGGGTGCGCTGGATGTGACCCGCCCGGTCAAGCTCTTGCCCCGCACAGCCTTCACCATCAATGTCGCCGCCGACCAGTCGTTTGGTGATGTCACGCTCCTCGGCTTTAACCGCTATCCGCGCGGTTTCAGTCACGCGCCGGAAACCCCGTTACACGCCGGCGACCTCCTGCATCTCGATTTTTTCTGGCAGGCTGACAAGCCGCCCACGCAAGACTGGTGGGTCACCGTGAGCCTGGGCGATCTGCCCGGCGGGCGTCGCGTCGAAGGGCAAGCGCCGTTAGCCAGCCATGCCTACGCCGCGCCGCAGTGGCAGGTCGGCGAGATTGTGCGCGGCCAGCTCGATCTGGCTCTACCGCCTGATCTGCCGCGCGGAACGTATACCCTGCGCATGGCCGTCCATGCGCAGGCGACAGCGCCCGGACAGGACATCACGGTAGGGTATGTGCACGTTACTTGACAATCTGATTATCCCGTGCTACTATTTCGACATTGAAAGATTCAAGGTGAAATAGTCATGCCAACTCATTTTCAAGGCGAGCCAGAGCAGGTGTTAGCCCTCGATACCTTTGTCAAGCTGCAGCGCGCGTCAGATTCATTCATGGCGCGGCTGCATGCCCATGCCACGCACGCGGAGTTGACGCCTACCCAGTTTGCCGTGATGGAGACCCTGCTTCATCTCGGCCCGATGTGTCAGAATATCATCGCCAACAAGATCCTGAAAAGTTCAGGCAACATCACGATGGTGATTGACAACCTGGAAAAGCACGGGCTGGTGCGCCGTGACCGCGGCGCGGAAGACCGCCGAATGGTCGTCGTGTCATTGACCCAGGCTGGCGAAGAAGCCATTCGTCGCATTTTTCCGGTGCACGTCGCGGCGATTGTTGAAGAGATGAGCGCGCTCACGGCCGACGAGCAGCGCACGCTTGGCGCGCTTTGCCGCAAGCTCGGTCGTGGGGCGTCCACCGCTGACATGCCTCCGTCGGCCGACGCTTAAAAGCGCGCTCGCTCCGCAAATCTACTTCTGCATGAACACTAGATTGTAATTGAAACTACAGCAGAATGAATGAAAATAGTTTAATATCAAATCATTAAGTGATGAATCAAAAAACATCAAAGCATTACAACTTGAAGGAGATTTTCACCATGGCTTGGACAATTGACCCCTCACACACGCGTGTCGTTTTCTCGGCGCGGCATATGATGATCTCGAACGTGCACGGATCATTCGAGAACGTGACCGGTGTCGTTGAGTTTGATGAGCAGAACCCGGTGCAGTCGGCCCTCGACGTGCAAATTGATGCCGCCAGCATCAACACGCGTGATCCCAAGCGCGACGGCCACCTCAAGTCGCCTGATTTCCTGGATGTGGAGAACTTCCCGCACCTGACATTCAAGGGCACCAAGATGGAAGTCCTGAGCGCCGAGCGCGGCCGTATTACCGGTGATTTGACGATTCGTGACGTAACTCGCCCGGTTACGATGGATGTGGATTTCAACGGCTTGGCGAAAAGCCCATGGGGCACCACCAGTGCTGGTTTCACCGCCACCACCAAGATCAGCCGCAAAGAGTGGGGCCTGAACTGGAATGTGGCCCTGGAGACCGGCGGCTGGCTTGTGAGCGACAACATCAATATCAACATCGAGGCTGAAATCGTTAAGCAGGCATAGTGTCATTTGCCTTTTTGCCCCGGTGCGAATAAACTAACGGCCTACCCATGCGCAAGCGCACATTGATGCGCTTGCGCTGTTCTGTTCTGTTGATCGCAAGCGAGGATGGCAACCATGCAATTTCTGAACTCCATACGCAGCAGCTTTACCCCGCTGCGCTTTGCGAACTTCCGTCATTACCTTGCTGGACAGTCCGTCTCGTTGATTGGCACCTGGATGCAGGCTACGGCGCAGGGATGGGTCGTATGGGAATTGACCCATTCCCCGGCTGCGCTCGGCGCCGTCGCGATGCTTTCCACGCTGCCCATTCTGCTCTTTGGCCCCATCACCGGCGTCTGGGCGGACCGCCTTGATCGCCGTAAGCTCCTGATCGGCTCGCAGACGGTGGCGATGCTGCTCGCATTTTCCCTGGCTTTCCTGGTGCAAACCGGTTTGGTGCATCTGTGGCACATCTACGTGCTCAGTTTTCTATTGGGCGTCGTTTCGGCGGTTGATTTCCCGGCCCAACAGGCTTTCATTGGCGACCTGACCGGTATGGGCGAGGTGCGCAAAGCGATCGTGGTCAATGCCATGATCATGCAAGTGAGCCGCATGGTCGGGCCGGCCTTGGCGGGCTTTGTGGTGGGTTCGCTGGGGGCTGCCGTGGCGTTTGGAATCAACGGCCTGAGCTTCATCGCCGTGATCATCAGCCTCAGTGTGGTGCGTTCGCAGCAGGTTCGGCGCCCTTCCAGTGGCAACTTCTGGACAGAGTTCACGGAAGGGCTGCGCTTCATCCGCAAGCAGCCCCGGCTGCAGGATGTGATTCTGTACACGGTCTTTGTGACGTTTTTTGGCCTATCCGTGATGAATATCTTGGCTGCCGTGGCAGACCGCGTCCTTCATGGTCAGGCAGACACATTGGGACTGCTCATGGCTGCTTCCGGCGCCGGCGCGCTGGTGGGGGCCATTGTCGTGGTGCCCGTGGTGCAAGGTTTTGCACGCACAGGCATCATCCTGGGACTGTGCTGCGCGTGGGCCGGCGCCTGGTTTGTTTTCTTCTCGTTTTCAACCTGGCTGCCGCTGTCCATGCTCTGCCTCTTCATCGTTTCCTTGGCCGTTCCCGCCGTCATTACCACCGCCAGCGGCCTCCTGCAAACCATGGCCCCGCCTACGATGCGCGCGCGCCTGCTCAGCGTCTTCACCATGGTCAGCTTTGGCATTCAGCCCCTAGCGTCCTTGGTGTTAGGATTTAGCGCCCAGCACCTAGGCCCGGCATTGGCGATTCGTATCAACGGTGTGGCAATGGTGGCCGCCGTCTTGCTTCTGCTCGGCCTGCGTCCTGCCCTGCGCCGTTGGGAATCTACTGCGATGGTCGCTGCGGTCGTCGAAGTAACACAATGAAATAGGTAAGGGCCACGTTTGGTGGGCGGCAGCCCATGATGGTGGTCAGATTTTTCTCCTTATGTTCCTCCTGCCCTTGCGTCGGCGCGGCGGGGCAGCGATGGCGGTTCGACGCAACAAGAAAGCCGGGTCAACAAGAATTTCCTGTTAAACCCGGCTGATCTTCCTTTAGGCGTGTCGTTACAGGCTCAGTTACGCCAACAAACGGGCCGTCAATTCGATGTCCACACTGGCCAGGGCCTTCGACACAGGGCAGCCCGCTTTGGCCGCGGCGGCCTTTTCCGCAAACGTCGCTTCGTCCAGGCCAGGGACCTCGGCTTCGGTGTTCAACTCGATCTTGGTGATCGTCGGGCCGGCGCCCAGGTGCACCTTGGCTGTGGTGTGAATGCGCGTGGGCGTGAAGCCCGCGTTGCTCAACAGGGCCGACAGAAACATCGAGTAGCAGCCGGCATGAGCCGCGCCAATCAGTTCTTCGGGATTCGTACCCTTGTCTTCCTCAAAACGGGACGCGAAGGTGTAGGGCCCTTCAAAAAAACCGCTGCTCACCCGCATCGTGCCGTTGCCAGCACGCAAGGTGCCGTTCCAAGTTGCTTCTGCGCTTCGAACTGCCATACGATTGAATCTCCTTTGTGTTGCTTCAGGATAGGACGTTTGCGCTCTTATGAGCTGTGTTGAGCGGGGAATTCCGCTGCGCTGCACCACGAGGCGCGCCCTGTTTTTGGCTTCTCTCTCCTTTTGACGCTGCTGACAGCCTGTGCGTCACATAGGTGTTGCACGCAGTGCGGTTTTGGGTCAGCGCCCCCGCCGCGGTATGTAGGGGAAGTAGCGCGTACGCACCAATGGTGTACTCGTGGGCGTGACGGTTGTGGTCGGCGTCAGCGTCGCCGTGGGCGAGCTGGTTGCGGTTGCCGTGGGGGTCGGCGTCGCCGTGCTGGTTGGCGTTGGGGTGCGCGTGGGTGTCGCCGTGCTGGTCGGCGTCGTGGTCCGCGTGGGCGTCGGCGTGCGCGTCGGTGTGCTGCTCGCGGTCGGCGTCAACGTAGGTGTGTTGGTGGGTGTGGGCGTTGGCGGCTCAATCCGGCGCAGCACGAAAAGACCGCCCTCCTGGTCAGCTAAATAAACCTGGTTGCCGGCCACCGCAACGCCCGTGGCGTAACCTGTTTGAATCGTCACGCCATCAAGGAGCTGCGGCTCGTCGGGATTCGCCGCCGAAATGACCTGGACGCCGCCCCGCCGTCCGTCTGCCACATAGACCAGGTTGTTGCTCACGGTCACGCCTACGGCCCATACGGCGGTGTTGAATGACCCGCGCAAGAGTGGATTGGTCGGGTTGTGAGCATCTACGATGCGCAAATTACCACCTTCCGCCACGTAGGCCATGTCGCCATCCACGGCCACCGCGTAGGCGTAGAAGAACCCGGACACCTGGCTGCGCAAGGTCGGCGCGGCCGGGTTGCTCACCTCAATGATTTGTAGCGTGCCCGTGCTGCCGTCCGCCACGAAGGCCAGGTGGCCGGCGACGGCGACATCCAGGGCGTAGCCAGGCGTGTTGTAGCTGCCGCGCAGCACTGGATGAGCAGGGTTGCTGACATCAATGATGACGAGACCGTCGTTGTAGCCATCTGCCAGGTAAGCCAGATTACCCACGACCTGGACGCTGTTGGCGTAGCCGGCGGAGTCAAACGCGCCAATCAGCACGGGACTGGCTGGATTCGCTGCGTTGATAATCTGCAGACCGGCGTAGCCGTCGGCCACGTACACCAGGCTGCCGCTCACCGCTACCCCCAGCGCCGTGCCAGGCGTGTTGAGGCTTCCCAACCGCTGCGGCGCGGCCGGATTGGTGACATCAATGATGTGCAGCCCGCCGAAATTGGCGGCCACATAGGCTCGATTGCCGGCAACAGCCACGCGCGCGACGGCGCCAGGCGCCTGAAACGCACCGAGCGCCGTGGGATTCGCTGCGCTGGCGACATTGACCGTTGCAACGCCGCCATCTTGCAGGGCCAGGAACGCGACCGAGCCAACGAGGGCCATGTCGTTGCCTGCACTGGCGCCGTTCAAGACGCCAACCCGGCCCGCGGCCGCCGGATTGCCCACATTGGCAATCTCCAATCCGTTGTTGGGAAGGCCCGTGGCGATGAAGGCGAGCGCGCCGACTACATTCACGGATGCGGCCGCGCCGTAGGTATCGTAGCTGCCCAGGATAACAGGCGCCGCCGGATTGGCCACGTTCACGATCTGTATTCCGCGCTCTCCGTCTGCGACATACGCGCGATCCCCCACCAGCCGCACTTGCAGTGCCGCGCCAGGCGTGTCCAACATGCTGCGCAGCACGGGCGCGAGGGGGTTCGAGACATCAATGAGCTGTAAGCCGCCGCTGTAACCCGCCGCCACGTAGGCCACATCGCCTGCCACCACGATATGGTGAGGGTCGCCGTTGAGATCGAAATTGCCGCGCAGAATGGGATGCGCGGGATTGCTGACCTCAAAAATGCGCAGCGCCTTGGCCGGGAAGCCATCCACCACGTATGCGTTGGCGCCAACCACCGCGAGGCCGTAGGCTGCACCCGGGGTGTTGTACGAACCGATGACTACGGGCGCGGCCGGGTTGCTGACATTGATGATCTGCAGCCCACCCTGGTCATCGGCCGCCACATAAGCGATGCCGTTGACCACCTGCACATCGCGCACCAAATCTGGCAGCAGCCCGCTTTGTCCAACAAAGATCGGGCTAGACGGGTTGCTGATATTGAGAATGACCAGCCGTGGGCCAACACCGAGATAGGCGTAGCTGCCAACCACGTCCACAGCGTAACTTGGGCCGCCAATCTGCCCCATCACGTCTATGGTCAACGGCGGTTGGGGGGCAGGGTCGTTGCGGCTTGTTGACACCGAAGCCACGCGTGCAGAGGAAACGCTGGGGTGAGCGGCCGCAGCGCCGGTCAGCAGGCCGATCAGCAGGATAAGGCCGATCAGCATAAAACGTGGTGCATGCAAAGTCATGGAAGATCCTTTCGATTCGATTTTACTTGCATCCTGGATGGGGATTCTGGCAAGTCTAGCACTGACAGGCATTTTCGCAAATTGTCTTGCAACTGGCTGAGCACACAACAATAAACGCTGGGTCG
>CAZEPA010000041.1:0-3622 GCA_964513955.1 uncultured Anaerolineae bacterium
CCTGCGTCAACGCACGCGCGGTGCCGCCGCTCGCCACCAATTCGACCCCCTGCGTGACCAGAATCCGCGCCAGGTCAAGCAGCCCTGATTTGTCATGTACGCTCAGCAAAGCCCGTTGAATTGTCATGAGGAATTACATCTCCTTTGTAACTGCGCACCCTAAGCCGATGTGGACAGGGTGCACAGGATTTTTGGCTCTTTGCGTTACAAAGATGGCGAGTTGGCTCGCTCTGCCAGCCATTTCTGGACCGCGCGCACGAGCAGGATGCGTTCGTGGGCATGCATCCGCTCCTCGAAATCGGCGAGTTGGTCATGGGATAGGATGGGCACCACGATCTGGTCAAGCACCGGACCGGCGTCTATCTCCGGTACGACAAAATGCACCATAGCGCCGCTGGATTCGATTTCGCCGTGCTGAAACGCGGCAAAGGCGCGCTCGATCGCGTGCGTGCCGGGAAAAAGGCCGGGCAGGGCTGGGTGCAGATTGATGAGGCGATCAGCAAAGCGGCTGATGAAGACCGGCGTCAACACCTGCATCCAACCTGCGCACACAATCAGATCGGGCTGAAAAGCCGCCACCCGTTCGCTCAAATCCTGGTCGTAGGCCTCGCGCGGCTGCCCGCTCTCGGTGTAAGGCCTGCGCGGAAAGTACACCGTTGGCACACCCGCCTGTTGCGCGCGCGTCAAGCCGTAGGCATCACGGCGATTGGAGACGACGGCCACCACCTGCGCAGCCAGGCGGCCGTCCTGGCACGCGTCGAGCAAGGCCTGTAGATTGGTGCCATTGCCTGAAATGAGAACGACCAGGCGGGCTGGGAACGGGGACTCAGACATGGCTTCACCTCACGCTTCTATTGCAAGCCAGCGGCTAGAGAATAATGATGCGCGGCGTGGTTCCCGCCCAGGGTGTGACGCGACCGATGCTGTAGGCATCTGCGCCCAAGGCTTGGTGCACGGCCTTCACTGCGCCCGGCTCCACGACGATGACCATACCGACTCCCATGTTGAAGGTGCGGAACATGTCATCGCCCGGCACGTCGCCCAGGCGGCGGATCAGGGCAAAGATGGGCGGCGCCGGCCAGGCGTCAGATTCGATCTGCGCGCCGAGCCCATCGGGCAGGCTGCGCGGTAGATTGTCCAGCAGACCGCCGCCGGTGATGTGCGCCATCGCTTTGATGTCCACCCCGGCGGCCCACAGCCGCTCCACCTCCGGCAGATAGCAGCGATGGACCGCCAGGAGCGCGTCGCCAATGCTGCATTCCGCGCCTAGATCGGGATGCGGCGCCGTCCAATCAACGCCAGACAGCACCCGTCGCGCCAGCGAATACCCGTTGGTGTGCAAGCCGCTGCTGGGCAGGCCAATCAGCACATCGCCCGCCTGCACGCTGCGGCCATCTACGATACGGCTGCGCTCCACGACGCCGACGATCGTGCCCGCGACATCGAACTCACCGGTCTGATACACGCCGGGCATTTCGGCCGTTTCTCCGCCCAACAGGACGCAGCCCACGGCCTGGCACGCGTGCGCCATGCCGATGACCACGGCCGCCACTTCTTCTGGCACGAGTCGGCTGGCCGCAATGTAATCGAGAAAAAAGAGCGGCCGACCGCCTTGCACCAGGATGTCATTGACGCAGTGGTTGACCAAATCTGCGCCGATGGTGTCGAAGCGTCTGAGCTGCGCAGCCACTTTGACCTTCGTGCCTACGCCGTCGGTAGAGGCCACTAGCACCGGCGCGGCCATTGCCTGCACAGCCGAGGCGTCAAACAGTCCGCCGAACGCGCCGATGCCGGCCAGCACGGCCGGGGTGTAGGTGGCCTGTACGGCCGCCTTCATCAGCGCCACCGACCGATTGCCGGCCTCGATGTCAACCCCCGCTTCTTGATACGTCGTCATGATGGTTTCATCTCCATCAGCCGCTTTCCGGTCTCTGGTCTCCGGTCTCTGGTCTCCGGTCTCCGGTCTCCGGTCTCCGGTCTCGATACTTCATCCCCCAATATCCCGCCGAAAGTGCATGCCCGCAAAATGAATCTGTTCCACGCCGGCATAGGCGCGACGGCGGGCCTCGTCAAAGTCAGTCCCTGTGCCTGTGACCGCCAACACGCGGCCGCCCTGGGTCAACAGGCGCTCACCCTCACGACGGGCGCCGGCCACAAAGACCTGGACGCCCGGCAGCGCGTTGGCCGCTTCCACGCCCGTGATGGGGTCGCCCTTCGGATACGCGCCAGGATAGCCGGCCGCGGCGGCCACGACGGCGACGGCCGCGCCTGGCCTCCAGCGCAGCTCGCACGCGGCCAGGCGGCCGTCCACGCAGGCGTCGAAGATCTCCAGCAGGTCATTTTCGAGTAGGGGCAGGATCGCCTGGGTTTCGGGGTCGCCGAAGCGCACGTTGAATTCCAGCACGCGCAGGCCAGCGGGTGTGAGCATCAATCCAGCGTAGAGCACACCGACAAAGGGCGTGCCCTGGGCTGCCATGCCATCCACCGCAGGCTGCAGGACGGTACGCACCGCTTCATCTACCAGGGCCGCGGTCAGGCGGGGCGCCGGCGCGTAAGCGCCCATGCCGCCGGTGTTCGGCCCCAGGTCGCCATCGCCCACGCGCTTGTGATCCTGCGCTGGCAGCATCGGCGCCACCGTCTTGCCATCACAGAAGGCCAGCAGAGAGACCTCCGGGCCAGCCAGCCGCTCTTCGATCACAATCACGTCGCCGGCGTCGCCAAACACACGCGCGCGCAGCATGTCGAACACGGCCTGCTCCGCGTGCAGCATGTCATCACAGACGATGACTCCTTTGCCTGCGGCGAGGCCGCTGGCCTTCACCACCAACGGCCGCTCCGCCTGGCGCACATACTCAAGCGCGGCCTCGTAGTCATCTAGGATAACGTAGCCAGCCGTGGGAATGCCCGTTTCCCACATAAAGTCTTTGGCAAAGGCTTTGGAGCTTTCCAACTGCGCCGCGGCCTGCGTAGGACCAAAAATTCGCAGTCCGGCACTCTGAAAAAGGTCCACCACGCCGGCCGCCAGGGGCGCCTCCGGGCCGATGACGGTCAGAGCCACGCCGTGGGTTTGGGCGAACGCCAAGAGGGCCGGCCCGTCGTCGGCCGCGATGGCGGCATTGCGGATCACGCCATCGTCGGCCGTGCCTCCGTTGCCCGGCGCCACCCAAATCTGCCCCACCTGCGGCGACTGCGCCAGCTTCCAGGCCAGCGCATGCTCGCGGCCGCCGGCACCGACAATCAGGATCGTGCGACTGCCTACCATTTCCTCTGATTTCAAGACATAGCTCCAACTGTGCGCAGATAGGACTCGATTCGATCCACAAATCGTTCTGCCTCACCAACGAGTCTACGGGCTTCGTCTTCAGAGAGTGGGGCTGATAGAGTTTGGCGGCGTCATCCATAGGTTGATTCCGTCTTGCTCAATATTGCGCGCCAACAACATGTCCTGGCTGCGCATGTCAGCGTAGCTCTCAGTCTCCTTGATAAGGATCGAAATCACCACGTCATACTTCACTTCAATTTCGCAGGTGATGTCAACAATATCATTCCAATACTGGCGATACGCATCGTTTCTCATCGAAAAAACGACCAAAACGTCAAGATCCGATTCGCTATCGAAATC
>CAZEPA010000041.1:3632-13836 GCA_964513955.1 uncultured Anaerolineae bacterium
GTGCTCTTCCGATCTCGCCCTTGAGCCAAAGAGAACCACACGCCTCAGATCGTGGCCATAACGTTGGCGCAGGCGACCGACCAGCGCGCTTAGCGCGGCGCGTTCATGCCCCGCAAGGCGTGCCTGTCGGGTTGGCGTTTCTTTGAACGCCTTGCATTTGCTGGTCTTGTATGGCAATCTGAGGCCGGTCTGCTACAGGAGCGGGTACTTCACGCTGCATAGAGCACCTTGCCGCGTTTGATAATGTCAATGACAAACTGATCGCCGATGGTTGTGCGTTGAGCTAACTCGTCTGGGCTTAGGATGAGCGTCTCGATGGCAATCTGGCGGGTTGGATCTGATAGTATGTGCCGAACACGATTCCAGCGCTGCGAGAAACGATCTGGGGTATCCTTGACGATCAACAAATCAATATCGCTGTCCGGGCGTGGATTCCCGTACGCGTACGAGCCAAACAGAATTACCCGTTGTGGCTGATAATCAGCAACCAACTTGTTCACAATTTCTTGAATGATTGAATGTGTTTCCGTTTGTCCAGACCACATTGGGTGCATGGCGATATCTTGATCCTGTGAATCCACTCTTGCTGTGATTATACGCCAATGCGAGTTAAACAACAAGCCAAACCTGCAAAATTGCTCGCGCGTTATTCAAGCGCGCCTTCAAAGGGCAACTTTTTGCTGCTGCGATTGGCCCACCATTCCTCCAGGCGCACCGGATAGCGACCCGTGAAGCACGCGCTGCAAAAGCCGGCCTGGGGAGTCTGACCCGCACGGATCGCGGCCATCATGCCGTCGTGCGACAGGTAGGCCAGGCTATCCGCGCCGATGATCTCGCGAATCTCGGCGACGGTTTTGGAAGCGCCGATCAGCTGCTCGCGCGTGGCCATGTCAATGCCCATGAAGCAGGGATGCTGCACCGGCGGCGACGACACCCGCACATGCACTTCGGCCGCGCCGCCCTGGCGCAGGAGCTGCACGAGCGGCCCGGCCGTGTTGCCGCGCACGATCGAATCGTCCACCATGACGACGCGCTTGCCGCGCAGATTGGCCGGCAGTGGGTTATACTTCAAGGCGATGCCGGCCTTACGCAGGCGGTCATCGGGCTGAATGAAGGTGCGTCCAATGTAGCGATTCTTGGTGAAACCCTCGCTGAAGGGAATACCCAACTCCTGGGCAAAGCCAATCGCGGCCGGCGTGGAGGAATCAGGCACGCCGACCACCACATCGGCGCCAGGAACCGGCGCCTCGCGTGCCAGTTCGCGGCCCAACTGCTGGCGCACCTGGTGCACCGTCTGGTTGTCAATCGTCGAATCGGGGCGCGCAAAATAGACCAGCTCAAAAATGCAGAATGCGCGCGGCTCCGGCCGCCGGCCCAGGGTGGATGTCATCCCTGCGCCATCGAGGCGCACGATCTCTCCTGGCTCCACCTCGCGCACGTAGGTCGCGCCGATGGTCGCCAGCGCGCACGACTCAGACGCAGCTACCCAACCCGTGCCATGACCGTTGAGCGGCAGGCGCCCCAGGCACAAGGGCCGTAATCCCCACGGGTCGCGCACCGCGAAGACGGCATCGCGGGTCAGAATGGCGAGAGAATAGGCGCCTTCGGCGCGCTGCATGAAGGCGGAGATGCGATCTTCCCAGGTGCCGGCTGGCATGAGGCGGCCAAACGGGCTGCCGACGCCCGATGGGGTGGCTGCGGCCAGCAGTTGCGTGATGACTTCGCTGTCGCTGCTTGACGTCAAGCCCACGCCGCGCTCCAGCAGCTCACGACGCAGGGTCAGCGCGTTGGTCAGGTTGCCATTATGCGCCACGCCCAGCGGGCCGTGGATGGTTTCGATCAGGTAGGGCTGGGCGTTACGCAAAAACGAGCCGCCGGTGGTGGAATAGCGGGTATGACCAATCGCGAGATGTCCTTGCAGGGGGGCCAGATTTTGCTCGTCGAACACCTGGGCGACCAACCCCATGCCCTTGTGAATGGCCGCGCTGCGACCATCGCTCACGGCAATGCCTGCGCTCTCTTGTCCGCGGTGCTGCAAGGCGTACAGGCCAAAAAAAGTGATGCGCGCCACGTCTGCTCCAGGCGCGCAGATCGCAAACACGCCGCACGCATCGCTGAATTTATCGCTGATCTGCTCATCCACATCATGCATAAGACGACACCCGTTCTTTTAGCCAGAAGCCGCGGTTCTCACAGAAACGCGGCTTTTCGATCCCTATCGCACGTCCCGGTCGTCAGCTTCGATGGTCGCGCGCAAGGCGGCCTGATAGGCGAAGACGCGTTTGCGCAGCTCTTCATGACCCAGCGCCAGAATTTTCGCCGCCAGCAGCGCCGCTGCCTCTGGCTCCAGCACCGTGGCCGGCGCGACGCCGCTCGGCATACGCAGCGTCGAGTAAATATCCCCGCCGCCGAAGCGATCCGCGTAGGGCGGGCACGCAATGACCGGCGCGGTCACGTTGGCATCCACAAAACCGCTGAGCGCGTTCGAGCGGCCGGCAATCGTGATGTAGACTTTGAGGCGGGAATCGGCTTCGTAGTGTTCCAAGATGCGCAGCACGTGCAGCGGCGCTTTATGCGCCGATCCAATGCGCAGCTCACTGTGAATGCCCAGCGCGGTGAGCACCTTGGCAATGGCCTGCGCGTGGCTCAAATCTGCTTTGGATCCCATGATGATGGGTACAATAATGTCTTGACTCATGCCGTTTTCCTCCCCCGTGGCCAGCCGTTTCTAGAATTGCGCGGTCATGGCGGCTACCGTTTGGTATTTTTCCATCAAGTCCGCCAAGCCTTTCTGCGTAACCACCTGCATGTTGCGGTAGATCTGCTTGTCGAGCATCTGCGCTTTGTCACCTCCCGGCCACAGGCGCCAGGAGTCGTTGTCAATCACGTCCGCCACCACCAGGTTGTCAGTGCTGAAGCCGAGCAAGCGCCCGAACTCAATTTTGAGATCTACCAATTGGATGCCTTGCCTGGCCCAGGCTTGCTCCAATAACTCGAAGACCTGGCGTCCTAACTTGATGAAAAGGTCCACCTCGACATCGCTGGCGATGTTGCTCTTGACAATCTCCAGACCGGAAATTTGTGGGTCATGGCGCGCGTCATCTTTGAGGAAGAACTCGACCAGCGCTGGCTCGAAACGGTGGCCTTCAGCCGTGTCGGGATGGCGTTTGAGATAGGAGCCGGTTGCCAGCCGGCGCATCACCACCTCGATCGGAATCATCGTGCAGCGGCGCACCAGGGTCACGTCCGCGGCCGGCGCAGAGACGAAATGGGTGGGTATCTCATGCCGCTTCAGAAAAGCAAAGACGTTGGCGGTGGTTTGTCCGGCCACTCGTCCTTTTCCCTCTATGACGTTGCGGCGCGCGCCATCACCGGCCGTGATGCTATCCCGGTGCACCAGGTAGGCCAGGCTGGGGTTATCTGGGTGTGCATAAACAGTTTTCGTTTTGCCTTCGGCTAACTTTGCCCCGTATTGCATATCTTTCCTCCCGTTCGTTGCTTCTTCGCGCAGAATCGGTTACAATACCACTTAATCATGTCGTAACCGAGGGAACTAGTTATGTCTGTTCATGATGATTGGTTCGCAGAAGCAGAAAGCGACCTCCGCGCGGCTCAACTCTTATGTGACAACGGTTTCTATGCCAAGTGTGCTTTTCACTGCCAGCAAGCAGGTGAGAAAGCCATGAAAGCACTCTTGTATGCACAGGCGCAGCGCCCACGAGGACATGCGGTGGCTGACTTGCTGACTGCGTATGCAACCCTAGCCAACCTATCACCAGACCTGCGTATTGCCGACGCGGCCCGGCATCTTGACCAGCATTATACCAGCACACGCTATCCAGACGCTGCACCGATGACGCCGTCGTCTCACTATCAGCTATATGAAGCTGAAGAGTCATTGGATAATGCGCAGACGTTAGTTGATTATGCAAGAAACATTCTTTATGCTGCACTATGATCTTCAAATGAAAGCCTATCGTTACGCGCTTCTGGTCTTTGAGGCGATCGAGCCAGACTGTGTCATTCTCTATGGCTCGGTGGCGCGCAATCAAGATGGGCCGGATAGCGATATTGATATCCTGGTTATCGGCGGAAACCTGGAACCGAACTGGTTCACGCGTCTGACCCAGTTATCGCGTTTGGTTAACGGCAACGGACCGATTGAAGCCATCGGTTATACCCGCGCCGAGTGGGACAGCATGATGAAAGACAAGCACGTCACCGTCCTGGAAGCCCTCAACGATGGTATTCCCTTGCACGGCAAAGACCTCTTTGCGCAATGGCGTTCCGAATTCGAACACTGGCAGGCGCTTGGCTTACGGCAGACACCGGCTTGCTGGATTTTACCTCCCGTTCTTCAATCCGCCTGAACTTCTAGCTGCTGCCGGATCTTAGCCGCCAGCGCCCTGGCCCGTGCGGGCGCATCGCCCACGTAGCGCGACGCGTCGAGCAGGCCGTCAATTTGTCCCGGTGGCATAAACTCCTGGATGCGGGCATCAGCCGCCAGGCGCGCCGCCAGCGGATTGGCTTCGCCGCGCTGCACGGCGGTCCAGGCGGCCAAACTGTGCTCGCGTATGACCTCGTGCAGCGCCTGCCGGTCGCCGCCCGCTTTGACTGCTTCCATCAACAGGCGTTCGCTGGCCGCAAAGACGCCGTAAGTCGCTAGGTTGCGGGCGATGGCCGCTTCGTTGATCACCAGCCCACTTAGCAAACGAAAGGCCGTCTGCAAGATCTCGTCCACGGCCAGGAACGCGTCGGGGAAAAGCACGCGCCGGTTGGCAGAGTCGTCCAACGTCCGTTCGAGCAAGCTGTGCGCCGCATTGTCCCAGGCCACGCGCGGCAGCGCGGCCACGAAACGCGCCAGGCTGTCAATTTTCTCCGCGTTGATCGGATTGCGCTTGAAGGGCATGGCCGATGAGCCAACCTGCTGGCGCCCAAACGGCTCCGCCCATTCGCCCAGGGGCGGCGACTGCAGCAGGCGCAGGTCGAAGGCGAACTTATACAAGCTGCCTGCCAACCCCGCCAGCGCGTTCAGCACCAGCCAGTCCTGCTTGCGCGGGTAGGTTTGCGTCACCACATCATATTCAGGCAGATCGAGATCGGCCATGACGCGCGCCGACAGCTCAGCCGCGGTCATCGCCGCGCCCGTCAACAACTGTTCGTAGGAGGCGGCCGTGCCCACCGCGCCGCGCAGACCCTTGCCGCGAATCGCCTGGCGCACGCGCGCCAGCTCATCCCAGTCCGCCAGCAAATCCTGCCCGGTCTGCGCTAGCCGGTAGCCAAGCGTGGTTGGTTCGGCTGGCTGCAGATGCGTGAAGGCCATGCCTGGCAGATCGGCGCAGCGCTCGATCTGCTCGGCGAGGACGAGCAGGCAGCGCCGCAAACCAGCCGCGATCAGCTCGATGGCCTGGCGCAGGCGCAGCGCCTCGACATTGTCGAGGATATCCATGCTCGTGGCGCCGAGATGAATGATCGGCCCACCCACCGTGCACTGTTCGGCGAACACCCGAATCTCGGCCATCAGGTCGTGCTGGATGGCGGCCTCGATTTCCTGCGTGCGCGCGATGTCAATCTGATCGGCATGCGCTTCCAAGTCGGCCACCTGTGCAGGTGTGACCAGGCCGGCCGCCAGTTGACCGCGCGCCAGGGCCACCCACACGCGGCGCAGCAGGCGGCGCTTGTGCTCCTCAGACCAAAGCTGGCGCATGGCCGGACTGCCGTAGCGCCAGGTGAAGGGCGAAATGAAGGTGTCGTGCGCAAAAGCCAGGTCACTGCTCATACGGCAAAGATCTTGTCTCGTTCCGGACTGACCGAAACCCAACGGATAGGCACGCCGGCCAGGTCCTGGATGCGGCGTAAATAAGCCTGTGCGGCCGCCGGCAGTTCATCCCAGGATCGGCAGTTGGTGGTGGGCGCTTGCCAGCCCGGCCACGATTCATAGATTGCTTCGGCTTCTTGCAAGAGCGGTGTGTCAGGCACATAGTCAATGATCTGTTCGCCGATCCGGTAGCCGACGCAGATCTTTAGCTCTGGTAGGGTGTCGAGCACATCGAGTTTGGTCATGGCAAGGTGGGTGAAGCCGTTGAGCCACGCCGAATGGGCCAACGCCACGCCGTCGAACCAACCGCAGCGCCGCGGGCGTCCGGTGGTAGCGCCAAATTCACGGCCGATCTCACGGATCGTCTGGCCCGTGTCATCGAACAGTTCCACTGGGAAAGGCCCGGCCCCGACGCAGGTTGAGTAGGCCTTGACCACGCCGATGATCTCATCGAGCGCGGTGGGCGGTAAGCCCGCACCAACGGCGGCGAAGGAGGCCAATGGATTCGATGACGTGACATAAGGATAAGTGCCCCAGTCAATGTCGCGCATGATGCCGAGTTGACCTTCGAGCAAGATGAACTTTTTAGCCCGGTAAAGGTCACGGATCATGGGAATTGTGTCCACGATGCGACCATACAGGGCTTCGTGCCAGGACATGCACAGGTCGAAAAGCTCGTCCACGCTCCAAATCGGTTGACCGTAGTGCTGCAAGACCTGGTTCTTATGGGGGAGGATCTGCTCCAGGCGTTCGCGCAGCCAACCCGGGTGGTTGAGGTCGCCCAGGCGCACGCCCCAGCGCGCGGCTTTGTCTGCATAGGCCGGGCCGATGCCGCGCTTGGTGGTGCCAATGGCGCGGCCGCCGCGCGCCATCTCCTCCAGACCATCGAGCTGGCGGTGGTAGGGCATCAGAATCTGTGCGCGATCCGACAACCACAGATTGGCAAGATCAACGCCGGCCGCCCCCAGCTCGTGCATTTCATCCAGCAGCGCGGCCGGATTTACCACGGCGCCGGTGCCGATGATGTTGACTGTGGTCGGATTGAAGATTCCAGATGGCACCAGGTGCAGGCGAAACGTCCCGAATTGGTTGATGACCGTGTGGCCGGCATTGTCGCCGCCCTGAAAACGGATCACGCAGGCCGCATCCTGGGCCAGGAAATCCACCACGCGGCCTTTGCCTTCATCGCCCCACTGCGCTCCGACAATGGCAACAACGGTCATGCCAGTTCTCCTCATTTCTTATCTGCACAAGTTTTATCTGCGCCAGGCAAAGCAGGCGAAGCCCGCTTTCGGCTAGAAACCGGGCTTCATCGTCAGTCATGGCCGTCAAGCCACGACCGGCAGATGCTGTAACGCCTCCGTCACGGCATCGGCCGGGTATTCGTAGTCAACCAGGTTGCCGGCCAGGTATTGATCGTAGGCCGTCATATCAAAGTAACCGTGACCGCTCAAATTGAAGACGATGACCCGCTCTTCGCCTTTGGCTTTGGCATCCAGGGCTTCGTCAATCGCGGCCACAATGGCGTGGGCTGACTCGGGCGCCGGGATGATGCCCTCGGTGCGGGCAAACTTGACCGCGGCCGCGAAGACCGGGTTCTGGTGGTAGGCCACCGGGGTGATGTCTCCGCTTGCCACCAGGGCCGAAATGAGCGGCGCCATGCCGTGGTAACGCAGACCACCCGCGTGAATGCCAGCCGGCATAAAGGTATGACCCAGCGTGAACATCTTGACCATCGGCGTCATGCCGACGGCGTCGCCGTAGTCGTACGCGTACTTGCCCTTGGTCAGGCTGGGGCACGCCGCAGGCTCCACGGCCAGGAAGCGCGTCGGCCGCCCCTGGGTCAAACGATCTTGCAGGAAGGGAAAGGCCAGTCCGGCAAAGCTGCTGCCGCCGCCCACACAGCCGATGACCACATCGGGGTAGTCCCCGATGGCAGCCAGGGCTTGCTTGGCCTCTTGTCCGATCACGGTTTGATGCAGTAGGACGTGATTGAGCACCGAGCCAAGGGAGTACCGGGTGTCGGGATCAGAGGCCGCCACTTCGACTGCCTCCGAGATGGCGATGCCCAGACTGCCAGGAGAATCGGGGTGCTCAGCCAGGATGCTGCGCCCGGCATTGGTATCGGTGGATGGGCTGGCGACGACGCGCGCGCCCCAGGTATGCATCATTGAGCGCCGGTAAGGCTTCTGATGATAGCTTACCTTGACCATGTAGACGAGACATTCCAGGCCGAAGAGCTGGCAGGCGAAGGCCAGCGACGAGCCCCATTGCCCGGCGCCAGTTTCGGTGCTGATGCGCTTGACGCCCTCTTTGGCGTTGTAGTAAGCCTGGGGAACCGCCGTATTCGGTTTGTGGCTGCCCGCCGGACTGACGCCTTCGTACTTGTAGTAGATTTTGGCCGGCGTGTCGAGCGCCTTTTCCAGGCGCACCGCGCGCAGCAGGGGCGTGGGCCGCCACAGCTTGTAGATCTCGCGGACTTCTTCAGGGATTGGAATATAACGCTCGCTGCTGACTTCTTGCAAGATCAGCTCCATCGGGAAGAGCGGCGCGAGGTCAGCCGGCCCGATGGGCTGGCCGGTGCCCGGATGCAGCGGCGGCGCCAGCGGCGCCGGCAAATCCGCGGCGATGTTGTACCAGTTCGTGGGAATATCTTTCTGGCTGAGCATGAAACGCGATTCTAACATGACGGCGAACCTCCTGGATGAGAATTAGTCTGATGGCTTTAGACATCGGCGCGCATGAAGAAACGACAGCGGCGGCGTCTTTCACCACGCAAACTCGGTCAATAAGGGGAAATGATCGGACGCCAGGCGAACATCGTCGTCGTCCAGGCGATGGCAATCTGTCACCTGGTCGGCCAGAGGGCCGGCCGCCAGGCAAAAATCAATGCGAAATCTTTCTTGGGTCGTGCTGTAGGTCAGGCCAGGGCCGCGACCGGCGCGGGCAAAACAATCCTGGTACCCGGCCTTGAACAGGCGCGGCAGCACCTGCATGCCATCGCGCACCAGGTGCGCGGCAATGGCGTCAGCCTGCAGACGGGCCACGGCCTCTTCTTGATTGACATAATCTTCGGGAGCCAGGGCATTGAGATCGCCCAGGAGCAGATGCGAGCGGCCGCGATCGCGGCCGGCCCAGAGCAGCAGCGCCTGCACCTGGCCCATGCGCACCGCCTCGCTCTGATGATCGAGGTGCGTGGCGTAGACGGTGAGGGAGCGGTGATCAGGCAGGAGGAGCCGCGCTTCGAGCAGCGCACGCGCCGCGTGGCCGGCGGGGGTGGTCAGCCGATGACCCGCAAACGCCAGAATGGGATGGGGGCTAAGCATGGCATTGCCAAATGCCGTCTGCGGATCGTCGAAAGGGCCAGGTGGAATGGTGGGCGCAAAAACGAAATTCATGCCGAGGCGCGCGGCCAGGCGCGCCAGCAGGGGCTGCGCGGCGTCCGGCTGCACGAGAGGATGGTAGACTTCATTGAGCGCCACCACATCGAGCGGCGTCGCGTCGGTAGCAGCCCCGGCGATGATGCGCGCCAGGCGTTCTACATCGAGTCGCCCATCCATCCCTTTCCAGCCGTGGATATTAAAGGCTAGTGCACGTAGCACGAGTGTAAATCCCACTCTAACAGAAGGGGCAGGTGATCAGATGCCACGCGCGTCAGATAGTTGTCGAGCACTTCAGCGTAGACGAGGCGATTAGCCCACGGTGTGGGGACGAAGGCATAGTCAATGCGGAAGATAGGGCGGCGGGCCGGGAAGGTGGCGCCTACCCCACGCCCAACCTGGGCGAAAACGTCCACGTAGCCCGCTTCGCGCAGATGGGTCAGCGTCGCGGGCACCCATCGTTCGCGGCGCGGCGTATGGGTGTTGAAATCGCCCGCAATCAAGTGCGGGTAGCTGAAGTCGCGCGCCTCACGCAGCAGCCCGCGGATTTGCCACAGACGCACAGCTTCCAGCGCATGATCAAGATGCGTCACGCCGAAGGTGAACGCATGCTGGTAACCTTTGACCGTAATATGAGCCAGCAGCACGGATCGCTGCTGCGTGCCGGGCAGCCGGGGAAGCAGGTGGTTGTTGAAATCGCGGATGGGATGACGGCTCAGGATGGCGTTGCCCACGGGTCCGCGCCAATCGGTCCCTTCGATGTGGCGCGTGCTGCTGCCGAATGACCAGTTCATGCCCACGGCGTGGGCCAAGCTAACCAAGGGGAATTCGAGACGACCGCGGCGTCGCACGGGATGCACGACTTCGTTCAGTGAGACCAGGTCGGCCCCACTTTGACTGATGACCGCAGCCAGGCGTTCGATGTCAGCGCGGCCGTCGCGGCCATCCCAATGATGGATATTATAGGTCAAAATGCGCATGGGTGGTTGTTTTCGGTCCACAGGGC
>CAZEPA010000042.1:0-13823 GCA_964513955.1 uncultured Anaerolineae bacterium
TTCTGGAAACCATTCAGGCGGAAACTGGCCTGCATGTGGACCGGCTGCACCTGGGAGGCGGCGTTTCGGCCAGTGATGAAGCGTGCCAGATTCAGGCTGACCTCATCGGCATCCCGACCATTCGCCCACAGTTTCGCGAGACAACTGCGCGCGCGGCCGCCATGCTGGCCGGAATCGGCAGCGGCGCCTGGAAATCGCCCGCTCATCTTCCGCCCTTGCCAGAGGGGATTACGCGCTTCGAGCCGCGCCTGACGGTTGACCAGCGCGACGCCGGCTACGCACGCTGGCAGCGTGCGGTTGAGCGGGCGCGTGCGTGGGACTCGGAGGCGTAGGCGGCGGACATGATTGAGTGGCCGTGGTTGCTTGAAATTGACCCGCCGCCCGACCCCGCGGCGGTGTTTCAGCACCTGGCGGCCGATCCCTTCGCCTTGTTTCTTGACAGCGCGCTGGTCACGCCCCTGCCCAAACCGGCGCCACATGCGGCTCGACTGCGGTTCGACAGGCTTACCGCACGGGGCCTGAGCTTGTCGAAGCCCTCGCCACCAGCGCCAGAGGCGGCGACCACCCATCCCCTGGGGCGCTACTCCTTCATCACGGCCTACCCGTTCGCCACGTTGATCAGCCGCGGTGAGCGGACCGAGTTCACGCAGACCGATACCGGCCTCACCACGCTCAGCGCGGATGACCCGTTCGCCCTGCTGCAGCAGCATTGGCGCGCCTACGCACAGCCTGCGATGACCAGCGATGCCCACCTCCCGCCATTTCAGGGCGGCGTAGCTGGTTACTGGGGCTATGAACTGGCGCATCGGTTGGAAAAGGTCCCATTTGTCGCGCAATCTGCCCGTTCGACCACATCCCTACCTGACATGGCGCTTGGGTTTTACGATTGGGTGTTGGCCTGGGATCATGCCGGCCCTGACGGCCCGCGCTGCTGGCTCTTTTCCAGCGGCCGGCCGGCGACCGAGGCCGCGGCGCGACGGCGGCGCGCTCAGCAGCGGGTCGAAGAAATCTTGGCCTTGATTGGCCGGCCGCCCAGGCCCTTGCTCGCGTGGGCGGCGTCATTGCCTGCGCCCGCCGAAGATCCGCTCCAGCCCGCGCCGCGCTTTCGCGTCCCTGGCCGCCCTGGCCTTACGTCTACGTTCAGTCGTTCGGCCTACCTGGCGGCCGTGCGCCGCGTGCTGGCGTCCATAGCTGCCGGTGATGCTTATCAGGTCAACCTTTCGCAGCAATTGCACCTTCCTTTGACAGCCCACCCTTGGGAACATTACCAGCGCCTGCGTCGAATCAACCCGGCGCCGTTTGCCGCCTATTTCGTACTTCCACCAGGCCAAGAGGCGTCGCCTGGCCGTGTGGGCGGCGCGCTTCTCAGCGCTTCGCCAGAGCGATTCTTGCGTGTGCAGCACGGTCAGGTTGAAACGCGGCCCATCAAAGGCACGCGCCCGCGTGGGCGCACCGCCGCGGCCGATGCCGCGCTGCAGGCTGAGCTGGCCGCCAGCGCCAAAGATCAAGCCGAGAACGTTATGATCGTTGACCTCCTGCGCAACGATCTATCCAAAGTCTGTCAGCCGTTCAGCGTGCGCGTGCCCGCCCTGTTCGCCGTCGAATCGTACACCACCGTACACCACCTGGTTTCCACCGTGGTCGGCCAACTGCGGCCCGGTTTGGATGCGGTTGACCTGTTGCGCGCCTGTTTCCCTGGCGGTTCGATCACCGGCGCGCCCAAGGTGCGGGCCATGCAGATCATCGCCAGCCTCGAACCAACGCCGCGCGGCGTCTACTGCGGCGCGCTCGGTTATCTGGGTTTCGACGGCGCCTTTGATAGCAGCATTGCCATCCGCACGGCCGTCGCCGGCGCGCACGAGCTGAGCTTTGGCGCGGGCGGCGGCATCGTCGCGGACAGCGATCCAGCCGCGGAGTATGCTGAGACCCTGCACAAGGCTGCTGGCCTTTGGCGCGGGTTAACCATGCCGTAGGAGGCGTCACGATGTCCATTGTTTATGTGAATGGTGAACTACTGCCTGAGCAAGCTGCGCACATTTCCGTGTACGACCGTGGTTTCCTGCTTGGCGATGGCCTCTTTGAAACCATGCGCGCAACCCGCGGCCGCGTCCTTCACCTGGATCAACACCTGGCGCGGCTGGGCCGCGGCGCGGCCGTCTTGGGCTTCGAACTGCTGCCGCAGGCAGAACTTGCAGCCGCCGTGCGCGCCACGCTGGCCGCCAACGACTTGTCGAGGGGCGAGGCAGTCGTGCGCCTCACCGTGTCGCGCGGCGCCGGGCCGCGCGGCCTGGCGCCGCCGCTGCATCCTTCGCTCACCGTGGTGATTATCGCCATGCCGCTCGCCGCGCCCCTGCCGGTTCAGCAGACCGCCATCACGCTCCCGTTTCGCTTGGACGCTGCCTCGCCGTTGGCTGGGCTGAAAACCCTCAATTATCTGCCGCAGATTTTAGGCCGCCAGGCTGCGCTGGCGGCCGGTGCGGATGAGGGTATCTTTCTGAATCATGCCGATGTGCTGGTTGAGGGCTGCGCCAGCAATTTGTTTTGGGTGCAGGGCCATCATCTCTATACACCGGATCTGACCTGCGGGCCGCTGCCAGGCATCACGCGAGCGATTGCCTTGCAGCTGGCGTCCACGCTGGGGTTGGCCGCCCACGAAGGAGCATTCCCGCGCTCACAGCTGGCCGAGGCGGACGAAGCCTTCCTCACCAATTCCGTCTTGGGCTTCATGCCGCTGACCAGGCTTGATGGTCGTGCCATTGGTCAGGGTCAGGCTGGGCCGGTCACGACGCAGTTGCAGGCGGCCTTGCAGAGGATGGCTGCGGCCTAGTTCATTGTTGTCTAGTCAGACGCTTTCGGCTACAATAAAGAATAACTAATGTCATCTTGCCGGCAAAGGCGTTTTCGCAGGTCGTCGTAATGCTTGATCCAACCCTCATTCTCACCCTGGTGGTCGTGATTTTGACCGCGCTGCTCGGCGCGTACGTCAACGGCAGACGTCGCGATCGCTGCCTCGCGCACTTCGAGGCCGACCACGTCAATATCGAACTTCTGGGAAGTCAACAGATTTGGGGTCATCTGCACGTTGAACCGACCGGCGTCGAACTTGTCTACGCACGCGATTATCGCGATCAGCAGGAGCACATCGAGACGACCTATCTGCTGTACAAGGACGAGTTCCCGCAAATCCAGGCTGTCTATCGCTATTGTGACGAGATGGATGCGAGTGATCTGCAAAGGCGCCAAGCGATGATTGACAGAGTATTTCATCCTCGCCTCGGCATGCGCCTACGCCGCCGCCTGCGCAACTTCATCAGCCTGGCGTCTGATTCTCTCAGCCAGGCCATCGGCGTCATCGTAGGCAGCAGCAAAGCCCAGGGATCCAAGCTCATTACTGAAGAAAGCCAGGACTACTTCACGAACCTCGGCAGCAATTTGATTGGTTATGCCGGCACTGATTACGATCCCTTGCTAGAGCGATACGTCGGGGTCAAGGTGGTGGTGGAACTGCGTGAAGGCGACACGGTTTTCGAGCATGTCGGTATTCTGTGCGACTACACGGCCGATTTTCTAGAGATACTTGACGTGCATTTCCCGGTCGTCGAGACCCATCCGCTGGCCGCGCCGAACGCCGGTGCAGAAACGCCCTTCGTGCGCGCGAATCGCACGGGCAAGTCGCTGTATGTGGTCAATGTGGGCAAGGATTCGCTCCTGGTGCAAGCGGCGGCGGCCGGCGAACAGCAGTCGCCGATTAACGCGCTGCTCGATATCGGCGAAGATTTGGCCTACGAGCTGCCGAAGGAGTTGGCGAGCGCGGACATTGAATTGACGATCAAGATCGTACGCCACCTCGACTTCATTATTCCGCGCTCGCGTGCGCTCATCCGGCACAAAGCCGAACGTTATGATCCCGACCAGGTGTTTGATATCGGTCTGGGGTTAAAATCGGACTATACGCCAGAGGAGAAGAGACTGACCGCGGCGCTGGAAGCAAATCCCCAGGATGCCGTCAGCGCCGTTGCGCTCGGACAGCTTCTTTTTCGGCGCGGCCGCCTGCGCGAGGCCGAGCGCTGGTTCGATTACGCGCTGGCGCGCCGCGACCAACTGCCAGATCAGGGCAAGCTGGCGCAACGACAGCTGCGCTACATCAAGCTCAAGCGCAGCGAATTCTACAAATAAGCCGCATGCAGGTGCAGGCCCTGGGAACATGCGGCAGTCAGATCGCTCGTGTCACCCAGGTAAAGCCTTCGTCATGCTCGTGGGAAAACTGACGAAGAAGCGCAGTCGTTACATGGTGTGACGCGAGATACAGAATGGTCTGTCTAATAGTGGGCACCCACGGCGTGATGCCGGTGCCTGTTTTTTTTGCACATGCGCCAAGACACGCGCGTTATGAGGAACTCTATGGGAACTATACGAACAATTGTCGAAGAACAGAGCGGCCAAACCGTCCTGCGGCGCCAAATTCCCTACATGCGGCCGCAATCCTGGCGCCGCCTGTTGATTGGCGACCGGCTGTCGAATGCGGACGCGCCGCACCAGACCATCCCCAAGGTGGTTGGCCTGGCCGTTTTTGCCTCGGATGCGTTGTCATCCACTGCCTACGCAACCCAAGAGATTCTCGCCATCCTGGCCCTGGCGGGCGCGGGAGCTTTGCCGTTCGCCCTCCCCATCGCCGTTGCGATCGTGGCTCTGCTGGCTATTGTCACGATTTCGTATGAGCAGACGATTCACGCTTACCCCGGCGGCGGCGGCGCGTATATCGTGGCGCGCGACAACCTGGGTGAATTGGCCGCGCAGACTGCGGGCGCGGCCTTGCTCACCGATTATACGCTGACCGTGGCGGTCTCGATCTCATCGGGCGTGGCGCAAATTGTCTCGGCCTTTCCGACGCTCTTGAACTGGCGCGTCGAAATTGCCATCGGCATGGTGCTCCTGGTCACGCTCATCAATTTGCGCGGGGTCAAGGAGTCTGGCAGCGCATTTGCCATACCCACGTATTTCTTCATCGTCATGATGTTTTTCACCGTTGGACTGGCCTTCATCCGTTATTTGACCGGCAGCCTGGGGCAGGTCGCCAACCCACCGCCCCTGGAGATGATCCATGAAGTCCGTGCGATGTCGCTTTTCCTGTTGCTGCACGCCTTTTCCAGCGGCACCACGGCGCTGACGGGCGTCGAAGCGATTTCCAACGGCACGACGGCCTTCCGCGAGCCGCGCAGCCGCAATGCCGGCATCACCCTGATTTGGATGTCAGTCATTCTGGGCACGCTGTTCCTGGGCATCACCTTCATCAGCGGCCAGATCGGCGCGGTGCCGTCCGAACAAGAGACGGTCATCTCGCAGCTGGTGCGCACGGTCTTTCAGGGGCAGGGGCCGCTTTACCTGGCCGTGATTGCGGCTACAACCGTCATCCTGATCATGGCGGCCAATACGTCCTACGCTGATTTCCCGCGCCTCAGCGCCCTGGTCGCCGGCGATGGCTTCCTGCCGCGCCAATTGACGTATCGAGGCAGCCGCCTGGTCTTCTCGCGCGGCATCTTGAGCCTGGCGGCGCTGGCGTCGGTTCTGATCATCGTCTTCAATGCCAGCGTGACGCGCCTCATTCCGCTCTATGCGATCGGCGTGTTCCTCTCCTTCACCCTATCACAGGCGGGCATGGCGCGGCGTTGGTGGCGCATCGGTCACTTGGCGCCTGAACAAGTGATCAAGGATGCCGGCTCAACGCTGCACTTTGAACCTGGCTGGCAGTTGAAGATGGTCATCAACGGCTTTGGCGCTTTCTGCACAGCCATCGTCATGCTCGTCTTTGCGCTGACCAAGTTTCAGGATGGCGCTTGGGTGGTGTTGATCCTGGTGCCGCTCATCGTGCTCGGTTTCTACACCATCCATCGGCATTACAAACGCCTGGCCCGCCGACTGTCACTGGAAGGATTCGGCCCGCCGCCCCTGGTTCGCCGCCACCGCGTCATCATGCCGATCAGCGGGGTGCACCGCGGCACGCTCAATGCCTTGCGCTATGCGCGCGCGCTCACCTACGACGTCACAGCCGTCTATGTCTCAACCGATGCGGCCGCCTCCGATCGCGTCCGGCTGAAATGGGAGCGTTGGGGCGAAGGCGCGCGTTTGGTCATTCTGGAGTCTCCCTATCGTTTGCTGATGGAACCGCTGCTCGACTTCGTGGATGAGGTTTGCACCTTTCGCCAACCCAATGAACTCATCACCATTGTCGTCCCGCAGTTCGTCCCTGCCCACTGGTGGCAAAACGTGCTCCACACGCAGGCTGCGCTCACCTTACGCATGGCCCTCATGCGGCGCAAAGGCATTGTCATCACCAACGTGCCGTACCAGATTGACGAGGATGAACTATCGGAGGCGCAGCCATGACGCACGCTGCATTCACGACCACCACGGCCGGCCTACGCCGCGATCTGCCGCCCATGAAGCTCTTCGAAAAAGCCAAACGATACGGCACCTGGAATCCGAGCGAAATTGATTTTAGCCAAGACCGCCGTGATTGGCTGACCCTTGCGCCCACAGAGCAGGATGTCCTCCTCCGCCTGACCAGCATGTTCCAGGCCGGCGAAGAGGCGGTGACGCTTGATCTGCTGCCGCTGGTGATGGTCATCGCCCAGGAAGGGCGCTTGGAAGAAGAGATGTTCTTGACCACGTTCCTGTGGGAGGAAGCCAAGCACACCGACTTCTTCCGGCGTTTCCTGGACGAGGTCACCCAAACCAGCGGCGACCTGGGCCGCTTTCACACGCCCACCTACCATGCGCTTTTTTATCACGCGCTGCCCGCGGCCATGAACGCGCTGCTCAGCGACGCGTCAGCCGCGGCGCAAGTGCGCGCCTCTGTCACCTACAACATGATCGTCGAGGGCGTGCTCGCCGAAACCGGCTATCATGCCTACTACACCGTCTTCAATCAAAACGGGATGCTGCCCGGACAGGTCAAAGGCATCGGCCTGCTCAAACAAGATGAGTCGCGCCACATTGCCTATGGCGTTTATCTTATCTCGCGGCTGCTGGCGCAAGACGCCGGCTTGTGGGCGGTGGTGGAGGAGACGATGAACGAGCTGCTGCCCCTGGCGCTCGGCGTAATTGGCGACACCTTTGCCTGCTATGACCCGATGCCGTTTGGGCTGACGCTCGACATGTTCACTGATTTCGCGCTGGGTCAGTTTCAGAAGCGCATGGAGCGCATCGAGCGCGCCCGCGGCGCCAGTCTCGATGACATCATGGCCGTAACGCAAGCGATCATCGAGCAGGACAGCGCCTGAAGTCGTTGTCGCCATGCGGTTCTACGCTTTTCGTTGCCGTCTGGGTGGCCGGTCGTTATCGGGAGATTGTCAGGCATACATTCTTGGGGCTGCGTATAATGGACATCGCTTGACACTCGCCGTCCTATGGCGGCGCGGCTGACCTTCCCCCGTCATCATGTAGGGAGAAACGTATGCGCACACGTTTGCCGGTCTTCGTGACCGCCATTCTCATCGGTTTGTTGACCCTTCCCAGTCTCGCGTCCGGCGCCAAATCGTACAGCGCCGATCGCTTCGATGTGGATGTGGCCGTTCAGGACGATGGCTCACTACTGGTCACTGAGACGGTCATCTTCCGCTTCAGCGGCGGCCCATTCACCTATGTCTTTCGCGATCTCCCGACCGACCACACCGATGGCGTGACCGTGGTGAGCGCCGCCCTGGACGGCCAGACGCTGGCTCCCGGCAAGGACGCCGGTCAGGTGGAGATTCGCGACCGCAACCCAATCAAGGTGCGCTGGCATTTTGCGCCCACGTCCGATAGTTCGCATACCTTTGTCCTGGTCTATCGTGCGCTGGGCGTGATACGCATGAATCCGGAGGCCGATTTGTTGATCTGGCAGGCGCTGCCAGACGATTACGATTACCCCATTGCTTCCAGCACCATCACCGTGACGTATCCGAAAGCCATTCAGCGCGTGGCGGCGCCCCGCTTGCGCGCTGGCGACGCCAGTGTGGAAACGAGCGCCGGCCAGGTGCGCTTTGTGGCGGAAAATCTGAAACCAGAATCCCCCTTCGTGCTCGAACTGGGCTTCACACCGGGCAGCCTGATCACGCAGCCCCCGCGGTGGCAGGCGCGCGCCGCAGAGGCGAACCGGGCTGCGCCTGTCCTCGGCCTGTTCACCGCGGCGCTGAGCCTGCTGGGACTGGGAGCTGTCGCTGTTTACCTGCGGCGCTACCGCCGTCCAACTTCGTCAACGGCCGGCTTGGTGCGCCCGACGACGCCTCCCAGCCGCTTGCCTCCGGCCATCGCTGGCGTGATCGGCAGCACGGCTGCAGCCGCGTCGGGGTGGAATCAAGCGTTGGCTGCGCTTTTTGATCTGGCCGCGCGCGGCGTCCTGAAGATTGAGGAGTCGCCCGACAAAAAATGGTATCGCCAGCATGACTTTATCCTGCAGCGGCAGGATCAGCCCGCCGGCCTGCGGCCGCACGAGCAAGCGGCGCTGGACCTGGTGTTCAATCACAAGGGTCAGATGCTGACCAGCGTCAAGCTATCGGACCTGCAAAATCGCCTGACCTCGCGCATGGGGGATTTCAACAAGCCGCTCGAACAAGAGATGCAAGATATGGGCCTGCTTGATCCGGCGCGGCGTCAGGTCAAGCGTGCCCTGGGCATCGCGGCCGCGGTGCTTTTTGGTCTGCTCATCGTTGGTTTTGCCCTGGGCATCCTGATCGCCGTCAGCACGGGGCTGTGGCCCGTCCTCCTGCCGCTGATTGCCATCTTCATCGTTGATTTGGCGCTCTTTATCGCCTCTGCCGGTTTTTCACCCCTATCTGAGGCCGGTATGGTGGAACATCAGCAGTGGAAGGCCTTTGGCGCCTACTTGCGCGAAGTCGTCAAAGGACGCGAATTATTCAGCGAGGCTGATTCTTCTTCGATGTTCGAGGCGAACCTGCCCCTTGCCGCGGGCCTGGGTCTGCTCGATCGCTGGGTGAAGTTTTTCCAGAAAGAGGGCGCCTTGACCATACCGAGTTGGTTCAGCTCGTTGTCGAGATCAGGCGACGGCAGCGAGATCGCCATTTTTGCGACGATGATGCATTCGGCGGGCAGCGTGGGCGGCGACGCCAGCGGCGCTGGCGCTGGAGGCGGTGCGGCTGGCGGCGGCGCCCGCCGCGCCGGGCGAAAGCCGAGGTGATTCCAAGCGTTGAAGTATCCGAGTTTGCTTTTTGATGTTAAGCGGCGGCGCGCGGCTGTTTAAGGCCGCATGTACGCCTGTGGGAACGGAGGTCACGCGGGAAGTGCCGCCGCTGCCCCCCACCCAAACGACCCAGCCGATACCTTCCTACGCCCTTCCCGCGCGGGCGCACCTGGCGCAGGCGCTGGGCGCGCCGCTCGAGCAGGTAGTCATCAAGGAGATTCAGACCCGAGAATGGCCCAATTCCTGCCTGGGCGTCCTTCGCGCCGACGATGTCTGCCTGGAGGTGATCACGCCAGGGTACCAGATCGTCTTCGGCGCGCCGCAGGGCGACTACACCTACCACACCGATCGGACCGGGCAGAAATTCCGCGCCGCCGCGCCGCCGCCGACAGCGACGCCCGCGCTGGCCGTGACGCCTGGGGTCATTAAGCCCGGGGAAAGCGGCATCGAGGGGATGGTGACCATCAGCCCGACATGCGGCGGGCCGGTGCGCCCAGGACAGGATTGCACGGCTCCGTACCAGGCCGTGATCACCGTGCTCGATGCGGCCAACAAGGCTGTGGATCAGGCAACGAGCGATGCGCAGGGACGTTTTCGTCTGCCGCTGCCGCCAGGCGTGTACACGCTGCGACCAGAAAGGCCGAAGCCGGGGATTGCAACGGCCGCGGACATCACCGTGACGGTTGAAGCGGGCCGCGTGACCTCCGTTGAGATCATGTACGACAGCGGCCTACGCTGACCCCGTGTTCATTTCGCGCTTACGCATAATCTGAGTATAATCTAGATACAGTGACAGAGTGGCGCTGCCACATGAAGCCCTGGCGGCGCTACAGCCTATCCACGGCTGATGTGCATCAATAGGGCGCCTGACTGTGCAGGCGCCTATTTTGATTCAAGTCAAGATTGCTGAGTAATTCGATGCCGATCATTGAGGATAACACAAGAACGACCGTGCTGCGCCGTCCCGCGATGTACACCCCTCCACGCTCCTGGCGCACATGGCTGTTTGGTACACCTCTCGCCACCGCAGAGGCTCCCCATCAGACCATCAGCAAACGCATTGGCCTAGCCATTTTTGCTTCGGATGCGCTCTCGTCCACGGCCTACGCCACCCAAGAGATTTTGGTCATTTTGGCGGCCGCTGGAACGGCGGCGTTCGGCTATGCCTTCCCGATTGCACTCGCCATTGTGGCCCTCTTGGCTATCGTTACCCTATCCTACGAGCAGACCATCCATGCGTATCCCGGGGGCGGCGGAGCGTACATCGTTTCGCGCGACAACCTGGGCGAACTCCCCGCGCAGATTGCAGGAGCGGCCTTGCTGACAGACTATATTCTCACCGTGGCGGTTTCGGTGTCCTCTGGCGTTGCGCAGATCGTTTCCGCGTTCCCAGCGTTTTTTGAGTATCGGGCCTTCCTTGCCATTGGGCTGGTCTTTTTCGTCATGCTCGTCAATCTGCGCGGGATCAAGGAGTCGGGCGCTGCCTTTGCCATTCCATCTTATTTTTTCTTGGCGATGATGGTTATTACGGTGGGCGCGGCTTTGATTCGTTATCTAACCGGCACCCTGGGCGCCGTGATTGATCCGCCTCCGATTGAGATGTTGCACGAGGCCCAGGCGTTGAGCCTTTTCTTGATCTTGCACGCGTTCTCCAGCGGCACCACCGCGCTGACCGGCGTCGAGGCGATTTCCAACGGCACTACGTCCTTCAAAGAGCCGCGCAGCCGCAACGCGGGCATCACCCTGATGTGGATGGCTGGCATCCTGGGCACGCTCTTCCTGGCGATTACCTACTTTTCTGGTCAGATTGGCGCGGTCCCATCCGAGATCGAGACGGTCATTTCACAATTTGCCCGTACCGCGCACGGCGGCAAGGGCTTCCTTTACCTGGCGACCATTGCCGCCACCACGGTCATCTTGATCATGGCTACCAACACATCCTTTGCCGGCTTTCCCAGCCTCAGCGCGCTGCTGGCCATAGATGGTTTTGTCCCACGCCAACTGGCGTTTCGCGGCAGCCGCCTGGTCTACTCCAACGGCATCATGGCGCTGGCGGTGATCGCCTCTATTCTCATTTTCGTTTTCAATGCCAGCGTCACGGGGCTTATTCCACTTTACGCCATCGGCGTTTTCCTGTCTTTCACCCTGTCGCAGGCGGGCATGGCGCGGCGTTGGTTCAAAATTGGCCGCCTGGCGCCTGGACAAGCGGTGCAAGAGCGCGGCTCGATGCTGCATTCCGACCCGCGCTGGGCCTTGAAGATGACGGTCAATAGTTTTGGCGCCCTCTGCACGGCCATCGTGATGTTGGTATTCTGCATCACCAAGTTCCAGGACGGCGCCTGGTTGGTGCTCATCCTCATTCCTGCCCTGGTCGTGTTGTTCATGCGCATCAGCTATCACTACCGCGACCTGGCCCAGCGCCTGTCGCTGGATCACTATGCCGCGCAGCCCACCACCAAACGCCACCGGGTGATTCTGCCAGTCAGCAGCGTCCATCGCGGCACCCTGACCGCCCTCAGGTATGCGCGTACACTCTCCAACGACATTACCGCGGTGCACGTTTGTATTGACCCTGAAGCCCTGACGAAGGTCAAGCAAAAGTGGGAGATGTGGGGCGGCGGCGTGCGTTTGCAGATTATTGATTCTCCCTATCGGCTGTTGATTGAACCGATGATGGACTATATTGCCAGTGTGGCCGAACTGCGTCAGCCCAATGAAATCATCACGGTCGTTGTTCCCCAGTTCATTCCGCGACACTGGTGGCAAAACCTGCTTCATACCCAAACGGCGTGGTTCCTACGCGTGGCGTTCCTTTCGCAGCCGGGCATCGTGATTACCGATGTGCCCTATCAATTGGACCAGGACGATCCAAGTCCTAGCGAGGCAACATGAATGTGATTGTGGTGGGTTGTGGCCGCATGGGCGCTGAGCTTGCCTACCGGCTCTACCAAAATAGACACGAGATCACGGTCATTGATCAGAGTGGCGAGGCATTCCAGAATTTGCCGCCTGATTTTCGCGGCCGTATGTTAGAAGGCGACGTGCTCTCAAGCGATATGCTGCATCGAGCTGGCCTGGACACGGCCCATGCGCTGGCCGCCGTGACCAGCGCAGACACGATCAATGCGGTCGTTGGGCACGTGGCGCGCGCCGTTTACCACATCCCCAATGTGGTTGTGCGCAACTTCGACCCGCGCTATCGCCCCATGCACGAGGCCTTTGGCCTGCAAATCGTCAGTTCCAGCAGTTGGGGCGCCCAACGCATGGAAGAAATGCTGGCGCCAGGCGCGCTGCACACCGTTTTTTCAGCCGGCAACGGCGAGATCGAAGTCTACGAAATGCTCGTGCACGCCGGCTGGGACGGCCAATCGCTGCACGCGGCGCTGCCAATCGGCCAATGCCTCGTGATCTCCCTCACGCGCGCGGGACGCGCACTCCAGCCCACCCCGGACATGATGCTGCGTGCGGGCGACATCCTGCACTTGAGCGCGGATCAAGCAGGCATCGAAGCGGTGCGTCAACGCCTGGTCGCACTGGGGGAGAAATAACATGTTCGTTGTCATCGTCGGTGGCGGACGCACCGGCACTCAGTTAGCCACCCTGCTGCTGGCCCAAAACCACGACGTGCGCGTGGTTGAAAGCCGTTCCGAAATTTTGGCGCGTATCCACCGTGAGCTGCCTACCGAAACCATCTACGAGGGAAACACGACCGATCCAGACGTTCTCGAGCAAGCCGGGATCAAGAACGCCGATGTGGTGGCTGCGGTCACAAACAACGATGCGGACAACCTGGCCATCTGCTTCTTGGCGCGTTCACGATACAAGGTGGCGCGCACCATTGCGCGCGTGAACAATCCCCGTTCAGCCTGGCTTTTCGACCAGAAGTTCCACGTGGACGTGGCCTTGAACGCCGCCGAGATCCTGTCCGGCCTGATCGAAGAGGAAATGTCGCTGGGCGACATGATGACGCTGCTCAAACTGCGCCGCGGCAACTATGCCATCGTCGAGCAGAAGGTGCCGGCCGGCGCCAAGGGATTGGGCATCGCGCTAAAAGACCTGGCCCTGCCGGAGCAGTGCATCATCGCGGCGATTGTGCGGCAGGGGGAAATCGTATTGCCGCGTGGCGTCACCGCCTTCGAAGTGGGCGATGAGGTCTTGGCGGTCACCGACTCGCAGGGCGCCCTGCAACTGGCCGAACTGTTGTCCGCGCCCGGCAACGGCGGCAGCAAACGCCCGGCATAACCGAAACACTGGAGTCGGAATGCTGAGCGCTGACCAGGGCGCGGTCAGCATTAGCGAAAGGTCAACCGGATGGCGCACATCGCCTGCACGCGTGACGGCATCGCGCTCGACGAGCAGCCCTTCTACCTCTTGGCGGGCCAGGTTCACTACTTCCGCTATCCCCCGGCGGAGTGGCGTGCGCTCCTGTTGACCGCACGCGCAGCCGGGCTGAACACGATTGATTTTGTCATTCCCTGGAACTTGCATGAACCGCAGGAAGGCCATTTCGATTTTAGCGACTTGGCCGATCTACCGGCTTTCATAGACTTGTGCCATGAGCTTGGTTTCAAGGTGATGGCGCGCCCCGGCCCCTACATTTGCGCGGAATGGGAAAACGGCGGCATTCCAGCCTGGCTGGCGGCGG